>JBOGFO010000433.1:0-3961 GCA_050743445.1 Acidimicrobiia bacterium | reverse complement strand
CCGCAGCAGGGCGGCGGTGGAGCCGTCCTCCAGCGTCCGGCCGGCCAGCACCGCGCCCAGGGCCATCACCAGGTAGGTGATCCGCAGCGTCCACCCGTAGCCGACGCCCACCTCCCGGCGGCGGGTCGTCAACCAGCAGAAGAACAACCCGCCGGTGGCCCACTGCAACAGCACGGTGGAGACCTCGAGGCGCATCGGGGTCGAGCGTAATGGCCGGTCTGACGGCTCAGCGGAGGCCGGGACGGGCGGGCTCGAGGCGGAAGAGCCCGTCGGTCTGCGACATCACGTAGAGCTCGCCCTCGGCGTCCTCGCCGAAGGACATCACGCGTTCGACCTCGACCCCGAGGTCGAACGGCTCCGGCTCCGAACCCTCGTCGGTGCGGAAGGCGCTCAGCCGGGTGCCGCAGAGGTCGCCGAACACGTAGGCGCCGTCGAGCCCGGGGATCCGCCGGCCGCGGTAGACGTAGCCGCCCATCACCGCGCAGGCGCTGTCGCCGTGCTCGTACTCGAGGACCGGGAGCACGTGGACCTTCGGGGACGGCCCCCACAGCGGGCGGCTGCCTTCGAAGGAATCCCAGCCGAAGTTGGCGCCCGACCGCCCGGCGGCCAGGAAGTCGATCTCCTCCACCTCCAGCTCGCCGACGTCGCCCACCCAGAAGTCGCCCGTGAGCCGGTCGAAGGTGAACCGCCAGGGCTGGCGCAGTCCGTACATCCAGATCTCGGGGCGGGCGCCGTCGTGGTCGACGAAGGGGTTGTCGTCGGGGATCCGGTAGGGGGCGCCGCCGCCGGGGCGGGGATCGATCCGCAGCACCTTGCCGAACAGGTTGCCGAGATCCTGGGCCCGGTGCTCGGAGAGGCGCACCGGGCCACCGTCCCCCAAGCCCAGGTACAGCAGCCCGTCCGGCCCGAAGATCACCTGGCCGTTGTTGTGCCACTCGTGGGGCTGATCCACGAACAGCAGCTGCCGCCGGCTGCCGGGTTTGACCCGGCGCCCGTCGAAGGCGAACTCCACGATCCGGGAATCGCCTTCGAGGTCGGTGAAGCCGACGTAGAGCAGGTCACCCCCGGGAGCGAAGGCCAGGCCGACCAGACCCTGCTCACCTCCCCGCGACACCTCGTCCGACAGATCGAGGACGGGGTCGTCGAAGACCCGGCCGTCGGGCCGCACCCGGCGCACCCGGCCGCCCCGCTCGGCCACGAAGAGCGTCGGGTCGCCCGGGCGGGTGGCCATGGCCAGCGGCTGGTCCAGGTCGGCGACCTTCACCAGCCGTACGGCCACCGGCGGCGAAACGGGGCCGGGTGCCGACGACGCCGGTCCGCCGCAGAAGGCCGAACCGGCGACGAGAGCGAGCAACAATCCCGTGTGCGGCCACCCCCAGCCCCGAGCCATGCAGTGACCCTACTGCCGGTCAGCCCGCCCGGCTGGGAGCCTCCGACGTTGATTCCACCGCCCGGCGGGCGTGGTAGCTGGAGCGCACCAGGGGTCCGGACTCCACGTGCGAGAACCCGAGGCTCCGGGCGTAGGCGCCGATGGCGGTGAACTCGTCGGGGTGCCACCACTTGACCACCGGCAGGTGCATGGGGGTGGGCCGCAGGTACTGGCCGACGGTGAGGATGTCGACGCCCACACCGGCCAGGTCGGAGATCGCCCCCCGCACCTCGGGGGCGGTCTCGCCCATGCCCAGGATGAGGCCGGACTTGGTGGTGAGCCCCGTCGCCTTGGCCCGGGCCAGGAGGGCCAGGGACCGGGCGTAGGCGGCCGACGGCCGGGCTGCCCGCTGCAGGCGGGCCACCGTCTCCAGGTTGTGGTTACAGACGTCGGGGCGGGCATCGAAGATCACGTCCAACGCCGTGGCGTCGCCTTTGCAGTCCGGGATCAGGACCTCGATGGTCGTGGCGGGGTTCTCCGCCCTGATGGCGGCGATGGTGGCCGCGAAGCCGGCCGCCCCCCCGTCGTCGAGGTCGTCGCGGGCCACGCTGGTCACCACGGCGTGGGCCAGGCCCATCCGGGAGACGGCGTCGGCCACCCGGGCCGGCTCGGCGGTGTCGAGGGGCATCGGGCGGCGGGTGTCGACGAGACAGAACCCGCAGGCCCGGGTGCAGCGGTCACCCAGGATCATGAAGGTGGCGGTGCGCTCGGACCAGCACTCGTAGATGTTGGGGCAGCCCGCTTCCTCGCACACGGTGTGGAGATCGAGGCCCCGCATCATCCCCTTGAGCTCCTGGTACCCGCCGTCGAGGCGGGCCCGGACCTTCATCCACGGCGGGCGCCTCGTGCTCTCCTGCTCGTCGGGTTGGGCCACCCCGGCCTGGGCCAGCCGGCCCAGCAGCCGCACGGGTTCCCCCCGGGAGGCGGGTGCCTCCGGCGCCGGAAGGGCGCTCGGTGGGCGCAGGCTGAAGGCGGACAGGTCGGACGGGCGCTCGTGCCACACCACGTCCTGGCGTTCGACGCTCTCGTAGCCGAAGGTGGCGGCCAGCTGGCGGGTGACGGCGTCGACGACCTCCCTCATGGCCACCGGGCGACCGAGTCGGCGCCGGAGCGAGGTGACCCCCCGGTCCCGGATCCCGCACGGGACGATGTGGGAGAACATCTCCAGGTCGGGGTCGACGTTGAGGGCGAAGCCGTGCATGGTCCGGCCCCGGGTGACCTTCACCCCGATGGCCGCCACCTTCTCCGGCGGCCCGTCCCCGCCGCCGACCCACACCCCGGTCAGCCGGTCCTCCCGGCCGGCCTCGACTCCGAGGTCGGCCAGGGCGGCGATGAGGGCGTCCTCGAGGCGACGCACATAGGCGACCAAGTCGGTCATCCCGTCCCGCCACTGGGGCAGGGTGAGGATGGGGTAGCCGACCAGCTGTCCGGGGCCGTGGTAGGTGATGTCGCCGCCGCGGTCGGCGTGGACGAGGTCGGCGCCCACATCGGCCGGGGGCACCAGGAGGTGCTCCGTCCGGGCCGTGCGCCCCAGCGTGTAGACGTGGGGGTGCTCCAGGAGCAGGAGGTGGTCGGCGCCCGACCGGGCGTGGAGAGCCCCCTGGAGGATGTGGGCCTCCCGGTAGGGGACCTTGCCCAGCCAGCGGGCGGACAGGACGGTGGCCGCGCACACGCCAGCTCGGTGGCCCAGTCGCGGGTCTCGATGATCTCCCGGAGGTGGTTGAGGAAACCGGCGGCGTAGGCGCCGTCGTTGGCCCGGTGGTCCCACTGCATGGCCAGGATCCCCACCGGGTGGATGGCGATGGCGTCCCCGGCGGGCGTCTCGACCACCACCGGGCGCTTGCGGATCCCGTCGGTGGAGAGGATGGCCACCTGGGGCTGGTTGATCACCGGCGCCGAGATGAGCGTGCCGTAGGGCCCGGGGTTGGTGATGGTGTAGGTCCCCCCGGTCACCTCGTCCGGGGTGAGCTTGCGGTTGCGGGCGCGCTCGGCCAGGTCGCGGATCTCGCGGGCGACCTGGCGGAGGCGCTTCCCTTCGGCGGCCTTGATCACCGGGACGATGAGGCCCTTCTCCCCGATGTCGACGGCGATGCCGAGGTTGACCGCCCGGTGGACCACCAGGCTGTCGCCGTCCACGCTGGCGTTGAGGCGGGGATACTCGGCCAGGGCGTCGCACACGGCCCGGGAGATGAAGGGCAGGTAGGTGAGTGAGAACCCCTCCCGCTCCTTCCACTCGGCCTGGGCCGCCGTCCGGACCCGCTCGACGCCCTCGAAGTCGACCTCGACGGCGGTGAGCACGTGGGGGCTGGTGGCCTTGGAGCGCACCATGTGCTCGGCCGTCCGCCGGCGGATGTTGTCGAAGGGGATGACCTCGTCACCCGCGGCGCGGGTGGAGACGGCAGCCGGCGCGGGGGCCTCCTTGGCCGCCGGTTCTTCCTTGGCCGCCGGTTCTTCCTTGGCCGCCGGTTCTTCCTTGGCTGCCGGAGCCTCCTTGGCTGCCGGAGCCTCCTTGGCTGCCGGAGCCTCCTTGGG
>JBOGFO010000432.1:0-6071 GCA_050743445.1 Acidimicrobiia bacterium | reverse complement strand
CCGGTGAGCCGGGCGTTCACCCCCCGGCGCGTGGGTGACCTGGGAGAGCGGATCCGCGAGCGGCTCGAGCCCATCCTCGACGAGATGGCCGAGGCCGGCGAGATCGACCTGATGGCGGTGCTGGCCTTTCCCTTGCCGGTGGCGGTGATCGGCGACCTCGTCGGCGTGCCGCCCGACGAGCGGGAGCAGTTCCGGGCTCTCGTCCGGGCCTCCCAGGCCGCCGCCGAACCCGATGCCACGCCCGAGACGATCGCCGAGGCCGAGCGGTCGGCGGACTACCAGGAGGAGTACTTCGCCGATCTGGTGGTCCGGAAGCGGGCCGAGCCGGCCGACGATCTGCTGTCGATGCTGATTACCCAGACCGATGCCGGCGGGCCGCTCGACGCCGAGGAGCTGGTCGCCACCGCCCGCCTGCTCTTCGGCGCCGGCTTCGTGACCACCACCAACCTGATCGGCAACGCCGTCCTCACCCTCGTGCGCCACCCCGACCAGCGCCGCCGGCTGTGGGCCGATCCCGGCCTCGCCGGCACCACCGTCGAGGAGGTGCTGCGCTACGAGTCCATCGTGCAGTCGAACGGCCGGACGGTGTTCGAACCGATAGAGATCGCCGGCCAGTCGCTCGTGGCCGGTGACCACGTCGTCACCCTCATCGGCGGGGCCAACCGGGACCCGGCGCGCTTCAGTGACCCCGAGCAGTTCGACGTCGGCCGGTGCGGCGAGGTCCCGCTCAGCTTCGGGTGGGGGGTCCACCACTGCCTGGGGGCGCCGCTGGCCCGGCTGGAGGCCCAGCTGGTGCTGACCCGGCTGGTGGAGCGGTTCTCCGGCATCGAGCTGGCGGGCCCGGAACCGCCGTGGTCGCGCTCCTTCCTCCGGGGGGTGGGCAACCTCCGGATCCGGGTCACGCCCCGCTGAGAAGCGGGGGATGAACCGGATCCCGGCGTGAGCACTGCAAAAATGGGTCAATGCACGCGAACCGGACCGGGACGGCGGCCCTGAGGCGGGGATCGCGCGCCGCCACCGGGGCGGTCGTGGCGATCGTGCTCGCGGCTTGTAGTCCGGCCGTCGAGCGGAGCCGGGGGACGGCGGCCATCGCCGCCGTGGCTCCCGAGGCCACGGTCCCGTCGTCGACCACCACCACGGCCCCACCGGTGGTGGCTCCCGGCGCCGCCCTCACGTCCACCGGCGTGGTGGTGCCGGTGCTCGAGCCCGCCGGCGACGGCTGGCTGGTGGGGACGCCGTGCAGCCGGACGGCCACGGTCACGAACCTGCGGGCCCTGCCGGGCACGGTCGTGCTCGACGCCGGGCACGGCGGGAGCGAGACCGGCGCCATCGGGGCGTTCGGCAGCCGGGAGAGCGACCTCAACCTGGCCGTTGTCTCCTACGCCCAGCAGGCGCTCGAGGCGATGGGCGTCTCGGCCATCCCCACCCGGACGCGGGACTACCGCGTCGCCATCACCGCCCGGGCGGCCATCGTCGACGCGGTGAAGCCGAGGGCGGCCCTCTCGATCCACCACAACTCTTCGTTCTCCCACCTGAGGGAGACGCCCGGCACCGAGATCTTCCACCAGGCGGTGGGCGACAGCTCGGTCGAGTCGCGGCGCCTGGCCGGGCTGGTCTACGAGGAGGTCACGGCCCTCCTCGCCCGGCTCGAGGTTGAAGGGTGGGCGGCCACGCCCCGACCCGGCGCCAAGCCGCGGCGCAACTCGGAGGGCAACGACTTCTACGGCGTGCTCCGGCGCACCCAGGGAACGCCGACGGCCCTGGTCGAGATCGGCTTCATCTCCAACGCCGCCGAAGCGCGGCACTATGCCGAGCCGGACGTGCAGAAGGCACTGGGGGAGGCCCTGGCCCGGGGAGTCGTCCGGTTCATGACCACGAACGATCCCGGCAGTGGCTATGTGAACCCTCCGCAGCTGGCCGATGACGACCGCCTGGGCGGTGGCACGGCCAACTGCAAGGACCCGCCGCTCGGCTGACGGCGCCCAGCGGCCCTAGGGCTACCTCCGCCGCCGGGGACGGCTGCTGCGGGGCCCGGAGCCTCGGCGGTGTGCCGTCGCCATCCCGGCGCCGGCGAATTCCCGCTCCAGGTGGAGCAGCTTGGCCATGCGGGCCATCTCCGGCTGCTGCTCGGTGGTGACGAAGGTGACGGCGGTGCCACTCCGGCCGGCCCGGGCCGTGCGCCCCACCCGGTGGATGTAGGCCTTCTCGTCGCCGGGGAGATCGAAGTTCACCACGTGGCTGATGTCGTCAAGGTCGAGTCCCCGGGCGGCGACGTCGGTGGCCACCAGGACATCGACCGCGCCGGACGCGAACCGGCGCAGGGCCCGCTCCCGGGCGTTCTGGGACATGTCGCCGTGGAGTGCCTGGGCACCGAAGTCGCGGGCGGCCAGGTTGCGGGCGAGCCGGTCCGCCCCGCGCTTGGTCCGGACGAACACCAGGGTCGCGCCCCGGTCGCCGGCCAGCTCGTGGGCCAGGGTTGCGACCTTGTCGCCGGTCCCGACGGCCACGAAGCGGTGTACGGCCTCGGAGACCACGGGTCGGACGTCGTTGATCTCGTGGCGGACCGGGTTCCGGGTGAACTGGGTCGCCAGGCGGTCGACTTCGCCGTCGAGGGTGGCCGAGAACAGCATCGTCTGGCGCGTCTCGGGCAGCACCGAGAGGATCACCCTGACGTCGGGCAGGAAGCCCATGTCGAGCATTCGGTCGGCTTCGTCGAGGACGCAGATGCCGACCCCGTTGAGCCGGAGCAGGCGGCGCCGGAGGAGGTCGAGCAGGCGCCCGGGGGTGGCCACGACGATGTCGGCCCGGCCCGCGGCCTTGACCTGCTTGGCGATGCTGACGCCGCCATAGACGGCGGCCACCGTCAGGCGCCGGGCGCCGGCGATGGTGCGGAACTCCTCGGTCACCTGGTTGGCGAGCTCCCGGGTCGGGACGAGGACGAGGGCCGAGGGCTGCCCCTTCCGGGAGAGCCGCTCCACGATGGGGATGGCGAAGGCGAGGGTCTTCCCCGAACCGGTGCGGGACTTGGCCAGGACGTCCCGGCCGGCGATGGCATCGGCGAGCACGAGGGACTGGATGGCGAACGGCTCGTGGATGTCCTGGCGGGCGAGGACGTCGACGACCGGGGCCGAGACGCCGACTCCGGCGAATCCCCCGGTCGGTGCGGCGCGCCGTCGTCGCGGGCGCGCCTCATTGGGATGGGTTGGGGTGCTGACGGTCAAGACGGTGTTTCTCCAATCGCGCCCGGGTGGGCGACATGGTGGGGAAGGGCGTATGGCTATGAGCAGACTTCCCTCGATCCGAAGGCCGGGCCGGTCTCTCTGACCGGTGGCCACCCGGCGATTCGCCGGGGAGAGGGAAGAGCTCGAAGCGATACTGCGGAAGCGATACAGCGACGGGTGCGCCGCCCTCAGGTCTCAGCATACCTGTCAGGGGTACCAACCGTGCGCCCTGACCACAGCAACTGCCAGCAGTGCGGGCCTCTGGGCGGCGGTGGGTCAGCGGGGCTGGCGGCGCTGGGCGTCGCCGCCCATGGCCGTGGGGATGACGACTCGCGTCCGTTCCATGCGAACAGTCACGTAGTGGTGGCTCCGCCGGCGGTCGGTCTCGTGCCAGCCGGTGGCCTCGAGGTGCCGGAGCTGGCCGGCGGCGCTCTTGCGGAGCCGCTCCGTCCCCGGGGTCTTCACGTGCAGCCGGTAGGCACTGACGTCTTTGCGCTCGGGGATCATCCGGCCACCGTACTGTTGCACCGGATTACTAGCAATTCATTTCGATATTCGAGACGTCTCACTTCGACACCTGACCGGCGGCCTTGGCCCGCCGGCGCCGTACCGGCGGTTCGACCAGGACGTCGAGGACCTCCCCGATGGTCCGTTCCCGGCTGATGGACTCCCGCAGGGGCAGCTCGGTCTGGATCTCGTACCGGTTGCGGCGGCCGTCCTTCTCGACGAGGACGTAACCCGCCTCGGCGAGGTCGGTGACGATGGCGTAGGCCCGACGTTCGGTGATCCCGAGCGTGGCGGCGATGTCTCGAAGCCGCGTCCCCGGGTCGTGGGCGATGCACAGCAGGACCCGGGCGTGGTTGGTGAGGAAGGTCCAGTCGCCCATCAACTGCAGTGTACCGGGTTCTAGAAATGAATTACTACTGTTCGAGGTTTGTCCGGCGCGGCCGGCTACAGGACGTGGACCGGGCCTCGAGGGGAGTACTTCCCCTCCCGCCAGACGGCGGTGTAGGCCTGTTCGGCCAGCACCCGGGCGTCCTGCAGGCTGCTCGCCGCCAGTTCCTTACCCCCGGCGTTCTCCCATTCCACGGCGACCTCGTAGGACACGGCCCGGGCGCGGCGTTCCTTGGTCAGCGTGGCGACGAGGTTCTCCCCGTGGAAGACCCGGTAGACCGCGGTGTCACCCGGAACGGCGTCGACCTTCTCGTACCGGAACACGGGGCCGTGCCGGGCCCGCCCCAACAGCTCGGCTTTGTGACACCTCGGGCAGCACGTGAGGGGATGCCGGGTGTCATGGATCATCTGGGTCGGGGTGTCCTGGGCCATCGGGCGGCGTCCTTTCGATCGGGCGCGCCTCCAGACGTGCCAAGTTCAGACTACCCGAAGCCATGGGGAAATCCGCCCGCCGGTCTGCAACACAATGCTAGTAATCGATTTCTAGACTGCGGGCGATCTACCAGTACTCCTCGGAATGAACCCCCCGGTTCGGCGACCGGCGACGATGAACTGAAATAGCCCCTGACCAGGTATTTCAATCCTCAACGTTCCTTGGGGTTTCTCCCTCGTTCTCGCCATTCTGAGGACTGATTGAGGACTGAATCCCCCATTCACCTCGGACAGCCTCGACCCTTGAGGGTGTCCCGCCCGTGCCCTGGGGCTCCGGCCAGTGCTGCCCCGACTCGGAGCGCTCCCTTTCCTCCGGGATGGGCGGCGCTGGCCGGATGTGGGGGCGACCGACGTGCCGCTCGGTGTGCCCCGCAGATTGCCGTCGAGCCCGGCAGCGCGCCCTGACTTCACACCGTGGGAGGTTGCTCAAGCCACCACTGGATGGGCTGAGAGCCGAGTTCGGGTGGCGGAGACTTGGAGAGCGCTGTAAGGGCCGTGACGAGGCGCGGGATGTGATCGGGGTCGCGCGGGAATCGGCGGGGATGACAGAACACGATCCCCACGTGTTCCTCCGTCCGAGCGAGGACGGCGAAGTCGGCGACGTTTTCGGTCACCAGCACCCTTTGATCACCAGCAGCGAAGGCGGGGAGCTCGCGGTCCCCGAGACCTGATAGCTCAGCCGATTCCTTGACGGCCAGCGCGTCGATGCCCCGCTGTCGAAGGAGCTCAGCGCCCGCCGGCGGGTACATCTCGTCGAGCACGAACCGCACTGGTCGGGTCGGCGTCAAGCGCCCAGAATGGCGCGGCGATTCTCCCAGGCGGCGAGTTCGCGTTCCGCGGCCTCGATGTTGGCTTTGACCCGTCCGTCGATCTCAGCACGGTGCGCGGCCCAGTAGTCCGCGGCGATTTCGACTTGCCGGATGGGAAGCCCGAGATGGGTAGCAGTTGCCGCGATGCGCTTCTCGGGTGAGCCCTTTTGCTGAGCGAGGACAGCGGCGACCTCCCAGACATCGGGCCCTGCCGCCAAAGCGGCGCGGCGGCCGGTAGGTCCGTCTCGGAAGACGACGCCAGGATGTTCGACGGTGCGCAACCATTCGTCGATGGCTTGTTGCGCCAGTGTGGACAGCGGTTCTCCCTCCCGGTCGGCGCGTCGCTTGAGGCGGTGGTAGAGCTCGTCGGAGAACCTGATCGAGATGGGCCTCACGGCGACAGTGTAGCGCGCCGTCGCCAAAGCGCCGACCCGCCCTCGGGGATATCCGTCCCAGAGCCGAAGAGCGACCAGAACAACGGTTCCGGCGACAAGCCGGGCGCTCAGAACGACACCAGGGAGGACAAGGCCGCGGCGCACAGAACCGGCGTTATCTCTAGCCCGAGTTGGGGTGTCTATGACGTAGCCGACGAGGGGCTTTGGGCTCGGTTGTGGACATGTTCTCTGGAGCTGTCACCGACGTAGTCGATGTCGTC
>JBOGFO010000431.1:0-3004 GCA_050743445.1 Acidimicrobiia bacterium | reverse complement strand
CCGTCCGACAGGTACCGGCGAGGGCGGCGAGGTCGAGGCCGTGGAGGCGGGCGGCGTTGGCGCCGAGGATGGCCCGCTTGGCGGCGGGGTCGAGGGCGGGGTAGTCGAAGCGCTCCTGGAACTCGGGGGTGATGGCGAAGGCCCGGAAGGCTTCGATCTGGTCCTGGGGGGAGCCGTACCAGATGGAGTCGGTGCCCCACAGGATCCGCTCGGGGCCCACGGCGGCGAGGAGCTTGCCCATCACGTGGGCGGCTTCGTCGGGACGGGACAGCACGGATCGCCAGGTGGAGCCGAGCTCGGCGTAGACGTTGCCGCCGGCTCCGATGCCGGCCTGGCGCAGGCTGCGGACGAACCGGTCGACGC
Organism: Acidimicrobiia bacterium; assembly: GCA_050743445.1. Taxonomy (GTDB): domain Bacteria; phylum Actinomycetota; class Acidimicrobiia; order IMCC26256; family BP-133; genus CAWBJP01. Next base: position 2,641 of record JBOGFO010000431.1, on the reverse strand, counting down.
CGGCGCCGTCGTCGGCGTAGGGACCTTCGGTCACGTCGGCTTCGAAGCCGGAGTGGTAGGCCACGAAGGTGAGCTCGGGGTGGGCGGCGGCCGCGGGGCCGAGGTCGGCCGGGTCGGCCCCGAAACCCTTGTGGACACACACGATGCGGGGTCCGCTGCCCGCGTCGGCCAGGGCGGTCACGTGGGCCAGGAAGGCCTCGCCCACCGGGTCGGTGAGGTCGTAGCCGCCGCCGATGTGGGTGTAGGTCTTCCAGGCCACGATGCGGTGCTCGGCGGCCAGCGCCGACATCCGCTCCAGGCCGGCGGGGAGCCGGCCGTACTGGGGGTAGGCCTCGCCCTGGAGGAGCACCCGGCTGGCCCGCCCTTCGTCGGCGCCGCAGAGGATGTCGGCCCGCCGGCGGGCGTCTTCCATCTTGGCGATGGACATGGGGTTGTCGGAGTCGAGCACGGGGATGGCCGACAGGACGGCGACGGCCGTGTCCGACGATCCGAGCACGAGCTCGGCCCAGCGGTCGATGGTGAAGCACATGCGGGCTTCGGCGCCGCAGTTTGCCTGGGGGAAGTTGCGCCCGAAGCCGAGGGTGTCGGGGTCGAGGAAGTGGTTCTGGACGTCGATCACGACCTCGCCGGCGTCGGGGGCGAGGGCCTCGCCGGCGGCGTCCGGGTCGGAGCCTGCCTCGTCGGGGAGGTCGAAGTCCCCGCCGGCGCCGGACCCGGAGCGGTTGGCCGTCCGCTCCTCCCGGTTGCAGGCCACCAGGGCGGACAGCGCTAGCGCGGTCCCGAAGGTGGAGCGCAGGAACTCCCGGCGGGTCAGCCCGAGCCGGCGGGCCTCGGCGTAGGCCCGGCGGGTGGCCTCGGCCGCCACCGGAGTGGCCGGCGGGGCGATGAACTCGTCGTTCGACGCCGGCTCGAGGAGCATGGCGCCAAGCTTGTCACGGGCCTCCACGCTCTGGCGCGCGCTCGACGATCGCAGCGGGTGCGATGTTGGCCTTCACAGGGCCACAATCGCTCCCTCCCTGGGGTGCGGCGTAAGGGATGGCGTACTTACCGGCCGTCAAGTAAGCTCCGATCGAAGCGATTGGTGACCCTTGGTGTCTGATTGCACTGAATGTCAACGTTCCATGCCCTGAGGGCCACTGGCGGCCACGGCCGCATCAGGGGCGGGCCGGCAGAGGGGGGCGGTTGGTGCGACTGCGGTCGAACCGAACGGCGAAGGACGCCGACCCAGAGGCCCACCGCCGGCGTCGGGCCACCCGTTGGATCGTGGTCGTTCTGGTGACGTTGTCGTTGATCGAGAAGGCCGGCGACGCGTTGGCTCCCACCCTGGCCCTCGAGGCGCCGCTGCTGCTGGTGGCGATGCAGTGCGAGAGCCGCTGGATCCTGTTGGCCGCCCAGACGGTTCCGGTCCTGCCCCTGGTCGCCGTGATCGTGCTCCGCGAGTTCCTGGCCACCCCCCTCCTGTACCGGCTCGGTCAGCTGCACGGCACCAGCATGTTCGGCTGGTTCGATCGCCGGATGCCCCGGATGGGCCGTATGATGCGGGCCATCGAGCGCTTGTTCTGGAGGCGCCGCAACCTCGCCGTCATCCTCGTGCCCGGAGGCCTGACGGCCGTGCTAGCCGGCTCGGTGGGCATGTCGCAGGCCGTGCTCTACCCCCTCAACATCGTCGGGGAGACCTTGCGGGCGGTGCTGGTGCTGAGCCTGGGTGTGCTCATCGCCGCGCCCCTCCGGGATCTGCTCGACGCCATGGCCCGCTACCAGTGGCAGTTCACGGCCGCCACCCTGGGATTGACGGTCATCCCCCTCCTGCGCAGCCGCTTCCGGATGCGGCAGTCCGGGCTCCCGTCGCTGGGTGAGGGACTGGCGGGCAAGGACCGGGCCGGGGCCGCGCTCCATCGGCACGGAGGGCCCGAGGTGGTGCTCCCCAACGGGGGGGAGAGAGTGGCCTGGAATTGATACGAGATCGTCCCGTATCGTATTGTCGCCGTCATGAGTCGCCCTCTTCGCCAGGAGCGCCGGGCCGTAGCTCCGGAGCCGGTGGCGGGTCGCCAGCCGGGCCGGCCTCGCACCGTTGACGACGAGGTCATCGCCGGCGCCGTGCTCCAGGCCCTGGTGGAGCGGGGCTATGACGGGATGACCGTCGATCATGTCGCTCGGCTCGCCGGGGTCGGTCGGGCCACGCTGTACCGGCGTTGGCCGACCAAGACGGCCATGGTGATCGACGCCCTGGGGCGGGGTCGTTTCCCGATTCTGGAGGACCCCGCCAGCGGCGATCCCCGGGCCGACTTCGAAAGCCTCCTGGGGATGCTGCAGGCGACGATCGAACAGGGGCATCTCGTCATCCGGGCCCTGCAGGTCGAGGCCGCCCGTCACCCTGACATTGGCACCGTGCTGAGCCGCGACCTCATCCCCCAGCGGAAGGAAGTGCTCATTGGCGTCCTGCGACGGGCGGCCGCCGCCGGGCTGCTGCGAGCACCGTCCGACCTCGAGCTCCTGGCCCGTCTGGGTCCCGCCCTCATCTGGGAGCACTTCGCTCTGTCGACCAACGTGGCCGACCCCGACCTGCCCCGGCGCATCGCCGACCTCGTCTTTGCCGATCGTCCCGTAGCCAGAAGGAGCAAACGATGAGTCTTGTCCCTGA
>JBOGFO010000430.1:0-18587 GCA_050743445.1 Acidimicrobiia bacterium | reverse complement strand
TGGACCCGCCGGTAGTCGTCGGCGGACATCTCGTGCATGGCGACCACGTGCTGGCCCAGCTGCCGGAACCATCGCCCACACTCCAGGCACTGCAGGCGCCCTCCCGACTCCGGCTGCACACCGGGCTGCACCTCCGGGCGGCCCGGGAGACGCGTGCCCGAGCGTTCTCGGCGGCGACCGTCAGTGGCGCGACAGCTGGCGGTTTCGAGCCCGCCTCCACGACTGTCCCTTCCCCCTCCATCGTGAGTGGATCGACAGGAATCGGCCCACTCTTGAGCGGACGGGGAACGACGTGGAGCCAGTCGGCCTGGTCCGCTCGGTTCCGGGGGTGCACGCGTGGCCACCGCCGCCACCGGGTGCTCTGACTGTCGCCGGTAGTGGGGACGAGGGCTTTCCAAGTCGAACGCGAGTCGAACGACTGCGGGATATATGGGGATCTCTGGAGACATCTGCGGACGCGAAGGCGCAGGCCATCGGGCCTGAGATGTCTGCAGATGCCATCTCGTGAGGGTCTGCAAAACCCTGTACAGCGGTTCAATTCCGCTCGCCGCCTCTAGCAGAAGAGCAGTTCAGAGGCCCTTTCCGAACAGTCGGAGAGGGCCTCTCCTCATGTCATCTGCTCACCATCCACTCAACAGCAAGGCGGAAGCTGCGCGTCGACGAGAAACTTCACCCAGCCAGCGGAATCCGCCGGTTTCCGACCGCCAGCGCGCCGTACTCGAGTGCAGCCAGAACGTCATCCCGCTCGAGACCGGGATAGTCGGCCAGAACGTCATCGACCGACATACCCCCGGCCAGGAGCTGCAAGATGTCCGCCACCGGATACCGCAGCCCGCGAATCACCGGCTGGCCGTGACAGACCTCCGGGTCCGAAGTGATTCGGTCGAGACGGGACACACCTTGAGTGTACGCCCACCCGGCCACGACCCAGCCGACCGTGTGTCTGTGAGCGTGCCCACCGGTGGTGACCCCGCCGAGCTCCGGTATCCGAAGGTGCGCTGCAGAACTCAGCCGCCGCTGCCGCCGTCGCAGACGCAGAACTCGTTGCCTTCGGGGTCGGCCATGAGGATCCAGGTGGTGCCGTGCTCGGAGCGGGTGCCGGCGTCGACCCGGGTGGCGCCGAGGGTCTGCAGGCGGGAGGCTTCGGCTTCGATGTCGGGGGTGTCGATGTCGAGGTGCATCCGGTTCTTGACTGCCTTCGCTTCGGGTACGCCTTGGAGGAGCAGCTTGGGCTCTCCAGGTTCGGAGGGGTAGAGGAGGACGTATTGGCCGGCGCCTCCGAGGCGCCGGTAGCCGAGGGCGGCGGCCCAGAACTCGGCGAGTCGTTCGGGATCGGTGCAGTCGAGGACGAGACCGAGTCGGCGCATGCGGCTCAGTTTCGCGCCGGGTTGGAGGGCTCGGCTCGGCGATGGGTCTCGCTCAGGAGCCGAGCGGCGAGGAGGCCGCTGGCCGCGGTGAGGGCGGCTACGACGCCGACCGCGCCGCGCAGTCCGATGACGTCGGCGGTGATCCCGGCGACGAGGGCGCCGACGGCGTAGCCGCTGTCTCGCCACAGGCGGTAGACGCCGACGGCCGAGGCCCGCCAGGCGGGGTGGGCGACGTCGCCGATGGCGGCGAGCAATGTCGGGTAGACGAGGGCGGTACCAGCGCCGAGCAGCACTGCGGCGAAGGCCCATGGGCCCGCCCCGGACGCACGGGCGAAGAGGGCGAGCGCGGCAGCCTGGGTCAACATGCCGCCAACGATCAGGCGCTTGCGGCCGAGCCGGTCCGACAAGGCTCCGGTGACGAGCTGGCCGGCGCCCCACACCGCCGGATAGAGCGCGGCGATGAAGCCGACCCGGCTGACGCTGAGGCCGTCGGCGGTGAAAAGGACGGGTAACAGGCCCCAGGCGAGACCGTCGTTGAGGTTGTTCACGAGTCCCGCCTGGTTCACGGCCAGCAGATCGCGGTTGTGGAGGGCGGTGTGGGTCAGGACGCGGGTGATGGGCAGATGCTCGGACGGCGATCCGTGCTGGGCGGCTTCGTGGTGGGCGTGTCCTCGGGTCTCTCGGACGAAGGCGCCGGAGAGGCCAAGGCCGATGGCGATGTAGGCGGCACCGAGGAGGAAGGGCGCGGGGCGCAGCCCGTGTTTGGTGGCGATCCAGCCGGTGAGCAGGGCGGTGACGGCCACGGCTCCGTAGCCGGCCGCCTCGTTGAGGCCCATGGCCAGGCCGCGCCGCTCCGGCCCGGCGAGGTCGATCTTCATGATGACGGTGGTCGACCAGGTCAGCCCCTGGTTGACCCCGAGGATGACGTTAGCGGCGATGACCCAACCCCACGACGGAGCCCAAATGAGCAGCAGCGGAACGGGGATGCCCACGAGCCAGCCGGCCACGAGCACCGGTTTGCGGCCGTGCCGGTCAGACAGAGCGCCGGCGAACAGGTTGGTGATCGCCTTGGTCACGCCGAACGCAACGATGAACGTGAGCGAAGCCGTGTACGCGGTGAGGCCGAACTCGCGCTCGGCGAGGAGTGGCAGCACGGTGCGCTCCTGGCCGATCGTGCCGCCGACGAGTGCGTTGACCGCGACGAGGAGGCTGAACTGCGCCAGGTTGGCCCGCAGGCCCAGACGGACCGGGGTGGCGTGGGCAGTGGTCATCTGGTCGTCAGCGGCCGGCCGGTGTGGGCGGCCCAGTCGTCGGGCCCGCCGACAACGACGGCCACCGGGGGGTGGCCTGCCTGTTCCAGGAGTCTGGCGGCGGTGGCGGCGCGTGCGCCGTGGCCGCACATGACGGCGTCGACTCCGGCCACCTCACCGTTGGCTGAGCGGAGCTGGCCGAGTTCGACGTGCGCTGCCCCGGGCAGGTGGCCGGCGTCGTACTCGCTGTCCTGCCGGACGTCGAGGACCCGGCCGCTCACCTCGGCGGCGTCGACGAGGCGGGCTCGGGCAGCGGGTCGGCCGGCGGCGTTCCAGGCCGTCATGCCGCCGGCCAGTTCGCCGGCGAGGTTGTCATAGCCGATCTGGTGGCACTGGCGGACCAGCTCGGCGCGGTCCTGGTCGGCCCCCACGACGAAGACGATCGGCCGGTCGCGTTCGACGAGCCAGCCGAGCCACGAGCCGAACTGGGGGCGCAGCGGGTTGGCCAGTGCTCCGGGGATGTGCCCGGCGGCCCAGGCGCCGACCGGTCGGGTGTCGACGAGCACCGCCCCGGCCTCGACGGCCTGCAGGACGGCGTCCAGGTCGAGGATCGGCAGCGGCGGCTGCGGTACTCCGAGCACGGCCGGACCGGCGCGGTTCACGTCGCGCAGGTGGAGGAAGTAGGTCGGGTAGCTCCCGAGGCTCGATCGCAGCGCCTTGACGAAGGCGTCCTCATCGGGGGCGGCGAGGAGCGGGTTGCTGCGGCGCTCGTCGCCGATGGTGGTCCAGCGCCGATCGGTGGCCGGTGCCGAGCAGAAGCTGCCGGCGCCGTGCGTCGGGTAGACGGGCGTGGCGTCGGGAAGGGCGAGCAGGTCCTGCAGGGAACGCCACATCGACCGGGCCAACGGCTCGGTGGCCTCTGGCGAGATCAGATCGGTCCGGGCCACGGCGCCGACGAGCAGCGACCCGCCGGTGAAGACTCCCAGCGGGATGTCCCCGTCGGCCAGCACATAGGCGAGGTGTTCCGGGGTGTGCCCGGGGGTGGCAAGTGCCCGGAGGGTGAGACCCCCGAGGTCGAGCGTTTCCCCGCCGACCAGCCCCCGGGAGGCCCAGTCCAGCTCCGCGGCGGCGGAGGCGACCACCTCCGCTCCGAAGTGGGCCAGTTCCCGGCTGCCGGTGACGAAGTCGGCGTGGAGGTGGGTCTCGATGCTGTAGGCGACTCGGGCGCCCCGGCGCTCCGCTTCCACCAGGAACGGCCCGGGATGGCGGCCGGGATCGACGACCGCCAGACGACCGTCGCCGAGGTCCACGATCCACGAGCTGTTGCCGAGGCCGTCGTCCACCACCGGCGTGACCACGGTCATGACAGCCCCCCGGGCTCGGCGCCGACGGCGACCGGCAGGTTGGCCCTGCGCCACTCCGGGAACCCGTCCTCGAGGCGGCAGGCCCGAACCTTCCGGCCCCGCAGCTGTCGGACGGCGTCGTCGGCGTAGACGCAGAACGGGCCCCGGCAGTAGGCCACGACATCCTGGTTCCGGGACACGCGCCGCAGACGTTCGGCGAGCTCGTCCGGCGGGACCGACACCGCTCCCGGGATGTGCCCCGCCGCGTACTCCGGTGCCGGCCGGACGTCGAGCACCACCGGCCCGTCGCCCCGTCCGAGCCGCTCGACGAGCTCGGCCCTCGTGACCACCTCCAGCTCGTCCCGGTCGCCGAGGTAGGCGTGCGCCAGCCGGTCGACCACCGCGAGGTGCTCGACGGCCGTGGCGCGCAGCGCCTCCCACAGCGCTTCCACCGACGGGCCCGCCAGGCGGTAGATGATCCGGTTGCCGTTCCGCTGTGACGTCACGAGGCCGGCGGCCGCCAACACCTGCAGGTGCGCCGAGGTGTTGGCCACGCTCTGTCCGATCTCGCCCGCCAGCTGCTCGACCGACCGGGGTCCCTGGGCCAACACATCGACCAGCTCGACCCGCCGGCCCGCCGACAACGCCTTGCCGATCGAAGCGAAGGCGTCAAACAACCCGACCTTCTCCGTCCGCGAACCCATACGACGACGCTAACTCAGAGAGTTCAAGTATTCAAGTGACTATTTGATTATCTTCCTCCGGCTCCTGACTCGAGGACTGGTAAGCTATAGCTTACTAGTCGTGAGGTCGACGCCGATTGCCCCTGGGGACCCCTGGGTCGCGCTGGGTAGCGGGATTCGGCGCGATGTTCTGGCCCGGGTGGCGCACCGCCCTTGCTCAGTCGGGGAGATCGCTCGACAACTCCCGGTGAGCCGGCCGGCGGTGTCCCAGCACCTCCGGATCCTTGCCGATGCTGGGCTGGTCCGGTGCCGCACCGAGGGGCGCTGCAACATCTACGAGGCTCGGCTCGAGGGGCTCGGTGGGATGCGGGCCGAACTCGATCGGTTCTGGACCAAGGCGCTCGCCAACTTCAAGCAGATCGCGGAGCAGAGCTACCGGGAGGAGACATCGAGTGAGTGAGCAACGGGGCGCCGACGAGGTCGGATTCTCGATCGAAGTCGCGGTACCGCTCGATCACGCCTTCCGCGTGTTCACGGAGCAGTTCGACAGCATGAAACCGCGCGAACACAACCTCCTCGCCGTTGACATCGCCGAGACCGTGCTCGAAGCGAAGCCCGGTGGTCAGGTCTACGACCGAGGCGTCGATGGAACCATCTGCGTATGGGGCCGCGTCCTCGATGTGGAGGCACCCGACCGCCATCGATGACGACAACACCCGCGTCGAGCTGCGCCATCACGGATTGGCCCGCCACGGCGAAGGCTGGGAGGGCGCCGCAACCGGGCTCGAAGCCGGTTGGCCTCTCTACCTGCACCGCTTCCGGCAACTTTGCGCCACCTGACCAGTTGACCTCTCGAGCAACTTGCCGTGCGGACTGACCTCTCGCGTGTCACGCGCGTGTCACCGGCCTTTGAGGTGGGGGCTCAGGCGCTCGGGGCTGATCCGGAACACCCCCGCGTGGTGCGGGTCGACCGTGATCCGCACCAAGGCGACCCTTCGGGCCGAAGCTCTCCACCCGGGTCAGATTCGCCAGGTGGCGCCGCGGCTGGCTGTAGGTCATGAACGGCTTGTCGAGCCGGTACTCGTGCAGGTCGCCGTGGACGAGAAGCACGGGACGGGCGAAGCGCTCGATCTCGGATTCCAGCGCCCGGAGGAACTCGTCGTAGCCCCAGCGCCGGCCGTGGGGCATCTCGAAGCGGGGATCGGCGTGGATGAACAGGCCGACCGCCGGGCTCCGGGCCTGGCGGGCGGCGGCGAACGCCTGACGCACCAGGCGATGGCGGCCGTTGTCCGGGTCGCCCGCTCCTGGCGGTTCCCGGGTCGCTCGCGGTCGGGCAGGCCGTTGTTGGAGCCGACCACGTGGATGGCGGCGAAGATCACGTTCTCGCCGGGACCAGCGGGTGTTCTCGGGGAACTGCGCGCTCTGGCGGGCCGGAGAACTGACTGTCTGTCGGAGAACTGGTTGGCCCGCCGCGCTTTACCGGGTCGAGGGGACGCCCCGGGCCAGCTGCTCGGCGTGCAGAGCCGCGAAGGCTTCGCTCAGGATCTCGGTGAGCGGGCGGGTATCGGCGGCCGTCACGGTGGCGGCGCCGATGGAGATGCGGAGGGCCCGGCCCGTGCGGTGCAGGTTGCTGCGGTCGACGCGCTCTTCCAGGCGGCGACGGGCGGGATCGGCATTGATCGCCCCGCCGAGGAACGTCACGAAGTCGTCGCCGTCCCAGCGGCCGACGACGTCGCATTCCCGGAAGGCGTTGCTCAGCACCATCGCCGCCTCGCGCCGGAGGTCGTCGCCGTGGTCATGTCCAAGCCCGTCGTCGACCCCGTTGAGCCCGTCGACGCCGACGACCAGTAGGACGCTCTGTTCCTTCCGGCGGCGGACCAGCAGGCGGGCCTGCTCGGCCCGGACCAGAAACCCGCGGCGGCTGGAGGCCCCGGTGAGCTCGTCGGTGAGGGACAGCTCGCGTACCTCCGCCGTGAGTCGGGCCACCTCGTCCCTGAGCTCCGCCACCTGATGCTCCAACTCGCCCACTCGGCTTCCCTCCACTCGCGCTCATCGCCGCCGGGTCCCTACCGAAAGCTATCGGCAGCTCAGCCCAGGGACTGTGGGCCTGATCACCCCAGCAGGGCGACCGCCCGGCGCTCGATCTCGCCCATGCCGAGCTCCCGGGCATCGCCCAGGGCGGTGAGGAGCATGTCGCGGGCCCGGGGGGCGTCGCCGGGGCCGTTCCGTCGCAGGAGCATGCGGGCGCATTCCAGACGGGTGCGGGTCAGCCAGGTGGGGGAGCCGAGGCGCTTGTGGGTGCCGGCGGCCTCGAGGAACAACGGCTCAGCGTCGGAGAACCGCCCCAGGGTCGTGGCCAGCAGACCCATGTGGTGGTGATAGCAGCCGAACCACGCCATGGGATGGCTGGCCACCTGATCGGCGTACGGAGCGATGATCGCGGCGATGCGGCCGGCGGCGTCGGCATCGTCCAGTTCCGAGGCCACCATGGCCAGCAGGGCGGCCGTCGGCGCCGCGTAGTAATCGAAGATCTGGCGCCCCGGATCCTCCCTCAGGGGGGCGAACGTCGCCCGGGCGTCGTCGAGCCGGCCGAGCTGGCACTGGGACAGGGCGAGGAGCGCCCGGAAGAACGGCACGGCAGGCAGCTGCTCGGTGCGCTCACGCAGCTCCGCCTCCATCTCCCCGAGCCGGCCTTGCTCGTAGCGGAGGGCGGCGATCAGCGCCACGTCGTAGGCGCCGGAGTCGGGCTGGCCGCTGTCCCGGACGACGGCGAGGATTTCCCTCGCCATCCGTTCCGCCTCCACCAGGTGTCCCGAAGCCAGCGCGTCCACGACCCCGGACAGGCCGGCGCAGGATCGGGCGAACGGCTGGCCGAGGTCGTCGGCCTGTTCGCTGGCCTGACGGTGGGCGGCGCGGGCCTCATCGAGCTCGCCCAGCTCCATGAGGGCGAGGGTGCGCCGCCACCAGCCCCAGAACCGCACGTGGGGATCGGCCGTCCGCTCGGCGATGCCCAACAGCTCCGTGGCCAGCTCCAACCGCTCCCAGGCCTGGCTGGGATTCCAGGAGGTGGCCCAGCGGGTCATGATGAGCGCGGCCTGCACCGCGGTATCCCCGTGGGCCCGGGCCAGGCGCAGGGCCTCGTCGGTCAAGCTCCGGCGCCGGCCTTCGTCCCCTGACCAGATCAGCTCGAGGGCGAGGTTGCCCAGCAGGCGGGCCCGCAGGGAGGGCTCGGTGTGGCCCACGGCCGCCAGGGCGGCTTCCAGGGCGTCGACCCGCTCCCGGTCGACGTTGCCGAGGACGCTGAAGGTGCCCCGGTTGTTGGCCAGGGCGGCCCGGGCCATGGCCTCGGCGTCGCCCAGCTCTCCGGCGAGGCGGACGGCCTCGAGCAGGGTCTCCCGGTGGGCGGCGTCTCCTGAGCGGCGCTGGGCCTCGCCGAGCGAGATCAGCAGCTCCAGCCGGCGGGCGTCGTCGGTGGGGCCGCCGGCCACGTCGAGGAGTTCGATCGCCTGCCCGTAGTAGGCCACGGCCTCGTCGTTGGCCAGCTGCGCCAGCGCCCGGTCGCCGGCCCGGGCCGAGTAGTCGACGGCCTTGACGGCGTCGGCCACCGGGGCGCTCGCCCGCGACCAGTGATGGGCGAGGGCGGGGAGATGGTCGTCGAGGGCCTCGACGTGAAGGGTCTCGATGGCTTCGCCGACCCGGCGGTGCAGGGCCACCCGCCGGGCGGCGGTCAGCTCGTCGTAGAGCGTGGCCCGGACCAGGGCGTGGCTGAACCGGTACTGGGGAGCGGGCCCGGCGATCTCGACCAGGAGGTTGGCGGCGTCGGCTTCCTCCAGCGCGGAGTAGAGCGTGTCCTCGGCCAGGTCGCCGGCGCCGAGCACCACGTCGGCACTGAACACCAGCCCGACCACGGAGGCGACGGCCAGGGCACGGTTGGCGGTGTCGGAGAGCCGCGACAGCCGTTGGCCGACCACGTCCCGCACGCCCTCGGGGATTCCGAGCTCCCCGCCTTCGATGGTCATGTACCAGCGGCCGGCGTCGTCCTGGGCCACGGCCCCCGACTCGGCCAGGTGTCGCAGGACCTCGGCCACGAAGAACGGATGGCCCTCCGTCTCCGCCCACACCGTGCGGGAGAAGGACGCGTCCTCCTCGGCGAGAGGGTGACCGGCGGCGGCTTCGACGAAGGCCTGGACGGCGGCCTGGTCGAGTCCCGTCAGGTGGATGCGTTCGATGCCCTGCAGGCGGCGCAGGTCGGCCAGGAGGTCGTTCAGGGGATGGCCCCGGCCGACCTCACTGTCCCGGTAGGTGGCGACGATGAAGAGCGGGAGCGGCTCCGCCGATCGCAGGATGTGCCGGAGGAGCAACAGTGTCGGCTTCGCCGCCCAGTGGAGGTCGTCGAGGACCAGCAGTAGGGGCGAGCCGAGCGAGGCGTCGGCCAGCCAGGCGGCCACGGCGTCGAAGAGCCGGTAGCGCTCCGTCTCGGGGTCGGACCGCAGCGGCGGCGCCAGCCCGGGAACGGTCTCGGCCAGCTCGGGGGCGAGCCGGGCCAGCTCCCCGCCGAAGCGGCCCAGGCGCAGCTCGGAAGCGTGGACGGTGTAGTGGCGCAACGCCTCCACGAAGGGCTGGTAGGGCACCCCGAGGTCCTCGTCGCACCGGCCGGCGAGCACCAGCGCCCCCTCGCCGTGCAGCTCGTCGGCGAGCTGGGCCGCCAGACGGGTCTTGCCGATGCCGGGCTCCCCGGCGATGAGGGCCATCCGCCGCTCACCGGCGACGGCCTCCTTCCAACGGTCCTGGAGGAGCCCGAACTGATCGTCGCGGCCGACGAAGATGCGCCCTCCGCCGGTGAGCAGCGCCGGCAAGGGGATGGCCTCGGCCAGGGGCTCCCAGTCGACCTCGCATACGGCCACGGCCTCGGGCAGGCCCTTGAGGGTCAGCGGCTCGAGGTTGGTGAAGCCGACCCCGGCCCGGGAGCCGGCCAGCATCCGGACGACGGCGGTGGCCAGGATCTGGCCGGGCCGGGCTGCCGCCACCAGCCGGGCCGCCTCCACCACCGGGGTGCCGAAGACGTCGCCCTCCTCGAAGCCGACCTCGCCGATGGACATGCCCACCCGGATGGAGACCGGCACGTCGGCCGACCGGGCCTGGCGGTCGGTGGCCTGCTGCACGGCCACGGCCGCGGCCAGGGCGTCGACGGCCGACGTGAAGGTGGCCAGGATCCCGTCGCCGGTGTTCTTGATCTCCTCCCCGCCGCAGCCCGTCACGGCCTCCCGGAGCCGGGCGAAATGCTCCCCCCGCAACCGGTCGAAGGCATCGTCTCCCAGGCGGGTCATCAGGTCGGTCGAGCCCACCAGGTCGGTGAACAAGACAGTGGCCGTTCCGCTGGTGCGCACGAAAGCCAGCGTACTTGTGGGTCATTTCGGGCCAGAAGCGCTGCCCCGGCCATCTCTGGGGACGCCCGCCCGGGGGGGAGAAGTGGGGCTCCCGCAGAAGGGTATTGCGTCGAAGTGCAGAATTAATCCAGTATCTCTACTTAATTACTAGAGTTACACCCGATCCGGAAGCCCGGGAGGACCCCACCAGTGGCTGTCGACCTCAAGACGCTCCACCCGACCCCTCCCGAGGTCACCCCTGAAGTCCCGGTCCGGGCCCGCCGTGTCGCCGAGATCGCGGCGAAGGTCGGGTGGGCCTTCCTGGCTCTCGGTCTCTTCGTCGGGTCCCTGCAGATCATGAAGGCGGGCGCCGAAGCGCTCATACCGGCGCTCTCGGGCTCCGTGTTCACCGACAACGCCTGGAGCACCCTGGGCCTGGGGTGGCTTGGCGCCTGCATCGTCCTCTCGGGTTCACCGATGGCCGCCTCCTCGATCGCCCTCCTCGACGGGGGAGCCATCAGCCGCTCGCAGGCGTTCACCATGCTGACCGGGTCGCGTCTGGGCGCCTCGTTCGTAGTCCTGGTGGTCGGCGTGATCTACGCCTTCAGGCGTCGGGGCGGAAGAAGGGCCCCGCTCTCGATCGGGATCCTCTCGCTCACCATGACGGTGATCGCCTACGTGCCCGGAGCGCTGCTCGGTTTCCTGCTGCTCCGGAGCGGGAGCCTTGACGGGGTGACCCTCTCGGCACCGCCCGGCCTCCTGTCGGTCACCGACACGCTCTTCGGCTGGATGGCGGACCTGGCCCGCAATCTGGTGCCGGGGTGGGCGCTGTTCCCGGTGGGCCTCGGCGTCCTGCTGGTCGCCTTCAAGTTCTTCGACCGCGTCCTTCCCGACCTGTCCGGCGACGGCATGGCGCAGAAGCACGACGCCTGGTTCCGGCGCCCGTGGGCCATGTTCGCCTGCGGCTGTGCCGTGGCCTTCATGACCCTGTCCGTCTCGGTGGCGCTCACCGTGCTCGTACCTCTGGTGGCGAAGGGCTACGTCAAGCGGGAGCACACCCTGCCCTACATCGCGGGGGCCAACATCACGACCCTGGCGGACACCCTGGTACTGGCGATGCTCACCGGCAACCCAGATGCCACCCGGGTGGTCCTGGCCTCGACGCTGGGGGTCACCGCCTGGACTCTGGTGCTCCTGGCCCTAGCGTTCCCCGCCGTGCGCCGGTTCGCCATGGGCATTGCCCGGGGAACGGTCGCCTCCCGCCCCCGCCTGGCGCTCTTCATCGGCGTCCTCTTCGCCGTGCCCGTCAGCCTGATCCTGATCTGACCCTGCGTCGGATCCGGATCTGATACGTCAGGCCGGGCAGGTCAGGCCATCGGGCCGGAGCGGTTGACGGCCACGGTGGTGGAGCCCAGGTAGGACTCGATGACCCGCGGATGCTCGAGCACCGCGGTCGGTATGCCCCGGGCGATGACCTGGCCCAACTCCAGCGCCACCACCTCGTCGGACACTGCGGCGATGAGCGGCATGTCGTGCTCGATCACGAGCATGGAACAGCCCGTGTACGCCTGCACCCGCCGCAGCAGCGGCCCGAGGGCCTCGGTCTCCCGCTGGGCGACCCCGGCCGACGGCTCGTCGAGGAGGACGACGGTGGGGTCCTGGGCCAGGATGCAGGCCAGCTCCACGATGCGCCGGCTGCCGCTCGACAGCTCGCCCAGCAGCTTGTCCCGGAAGGCGCCCAGACCCATCAGATCGATGAGGGCCTCGACCCGTTCGGCCAGGTCGGACTCCGACTCGTAGGAGGCGGGGAGCCGGAGCGCGGCGGCCACCATCTCCTTGGAGGCCAGGTGGCGCTCGAAGGCGACGGCGATCGTCTCCCAGGTGGTGAGGGACGGGTAGAGCAGCGCCTCCTGGAAGGATCGCCCCAGGCCGGCGCGGGCCCGCTCGTGCGGCGCCCAGCGGCTCACGTCCCGGCCCCGCAGCATCACGGTGCCGGCATCGGTGGGCAGGAAGCCGGAGATGCAGTCGAAGAGGGTGGTCTTGCCGGCCCCGTTCTGGCCGATGAGGCCGAGGATCTCACCCTGGCGCAGGGTGAGGTCGACACCGTCGACGGCGTGAATGCCACCGAAGCGCTTGACCACCCTCTGGCACTCGAGCACGGCGGGGGCATCCTCGAACCCTGGCGGCTCGGCTTCGACAACCAGGGCCGCCGGGGCGACACCGGAGCGGGCGGCGGTGGGGATGAAGACCGACCGGAGCAGATCGGGGCGCTCGATGAGATCGGAGGTCGGGCCGCTGAAGCGGACCTCGCCCTTCTCCATGAAGACGGCGCGTTCGGCCAGCTCGACCGCCACGTTGACCGACTGCTCCACCACGACCACAGTCACCCCGGACCGGTGGACGTCGCGCAGCACGGCGAGGAGCTGGCCCACGACGGTGGGGGCGAGTCCGAGGGACAGCTCGTCGACGAGCAGGAGCTTCGGCCGCCCCATGAGCGTCTGGGCCAGGGCGAGCATCTGCTGCTCGCCGCCGGACAGGTTGGCGGCGGGCTGGTCGAGCCGCACCGCCAGCGGCGGGAAGAGCTCGATGACCTCGGCCCGGGCGGCGGCCCACCGGGAGCGGTCGTTCCGGTAGAGCCAGCCTGCGAGGCGCAGGTGCTCGTCCACCGTGAGGCTGGGGAAGATCCCCTTGCCGCCCGGCATCAGGGCCACGCCGGCGCGGGCGCGGCTCTCGGCGGCCTGGGTGGTGATGTCGTGGCCGGAGAGCTCGACCGTCCCCGCCGTGGGGGAGACCAGGCCGGCTACGGCCTTGAGGAGTGTCGACTTGCCGGCGCCGTTGGTGCCGAGCAGCGCGACGAGCTCACCCTCGGCCACCTCGAAGTCGACTCCGAAGAGGACCTGCACGGGCCCGTAGGAGACGTCGAGCTGCCGGCAGGACAGCATCGGGGTCATCGCCGCAGCGCCCCGGCCAGGATGTCCACCTCGTCTTCCGGATGGTCGTCCTCCGAGCCGGGTTCGGGCCGGCGGTCGGCCACCAGCGAGGGCACCAGCAGGTTCCGGCGCCGGGCCACGGCCCGCAGGTAGGCGTCCCGCACCCGGGTGGCCGCCTGGCTCAGCCCGCCGGGCAGGACCAGGAGGACGGCCAGCAGCCCGAAACCGGTGACCAGGAGCCGGTAGGCGGGGCTCACGGCCTGCTCCAGGCCCCGAAGGGTGAAGACCCCGAGGAGCACGCCGCCCACCGACGACAGGCCGCCGATCACGGCCATGGAGAAGATCTCGAGGCTCTGGACGGGTTGGTAGCTGCCCACCCGGGCGCCGTGGAGGAGCACCACGTGGAGGGCCCCGGCCACCCCGGCCAGGACACCCGAGCAGACGAACCCGGAGAGGATGACGGCGGTGGTGGGGACCGAGGCGGCCTCGGCGGCCCGCCGGTTGTCCCGCGCCGCCAGCAGCACCCTGCCGGGGCGGGAGCGGCGCACCCCGCGCGCCGCCAGCACGAACAGGCCGAGGAAGGCGAGGCAGAGGTAGTACATGGTGCGCGCGTTCTCCAGCGGGAAGCGCTCCCACAGGATGCCCCGGTCGAGGTTCTGGGGGATCCAGGCGTCGAAGTAGGTGGGGTTGAGGAAGTAGCTGTCGAGGGCGATGGCAAAGGCCAGGGTGGTCACGGCCAGGAACAGTCCCCGGATGCGCAGCGCGGGCAGGCCGACCAGGAGGGCGATGACGCCACCGACCACCCCGCCGGCCACGATGGCCACGAAGTAGTCGATGTCCCAGCGCGACACGAGGTTCCCGGCCGCCACCGCCCCCACGCCGACGATGGCGAACTGGCCCAGGCTGATATGGCCGCCCCAGCCGGTGAGGACGACCAGCGAGATCCCCACCATCCCCCAGACCAGGCCGAGGGCCAGCAGGGTGGTGGTGCTCGGCCCGTAGATGAAGGGTGCCAGCAGGGCGGCGGCGACTCCGGCCGTCACCATGGCGGCGCGCACGTAGACCACCTCCGGTAATCGCCGGAGCTCGCTGGGGATGGGCCGGGCCACGGCCACCTCGGACCAGGCCGACTGCTCCTCGGTACCCCGCCCCACCCGCTCCCGCCCGGCCAGGAGCCCGAGGAGGATCACGATGAGGAACACGAGGTCGGCGGCGGAGGGCACGTTGCCGTTCCAGAGCACCAGCTGTTCGATCACGCCGAGGGCGGCGCCGGCCAGGAAGGCGATGGGGAGCGAGTCCATCCGGGCCAGTACGGCGGCGGCCAGGGCGGGTAGCAACAGGGTCGGGCCGGCCAGGCCGCCCGGGGTGGAGCCGGCGAAGGGGGCCTTGAGCACGAAGGTGAGAGCGGACAGCCCGCCGGCCACCATCCAGACCAGGGTGGAGAGACGGCCGACGGGGATGCCGAGGAGCCGGGCCCGGTCGCTGTTCTCGGCCGCCGCCCGCATGGCCACCCCGGCGTCGGTGCGGTTGAGGAACCAGGCGAGGGCGGCGATGACGATCGGGACGCAGCCGACGATGAGCAGGTGGCTGCCGGTCAGGATCACGGGGTCGACGGAGATGCGGATGTCGTTGTCCAGCGGGGTCACGAACCCGCCCAGGGGCGACGCCGCGCCGCCGAACCAGGTGGGCAGGAAGAGCTCCACGCCGGAGAGCACCTGGGCCAGGCCGATGGTGGCCACGGTCAGGATGAGCCGGGAGGAGCGGGCGAAGCGGCGGATCACGGTGAACTCGATCAGGCCACCGACGGCCATGCCGCAGACCACCCCGGCGGCGATGGCGGCGAAGTAGTTCCAGTCCTTCTGGAGGAAGAGGTTGACTGCCACCAGCCCGGCGACGCCGCCGATCGAGCCGTAGGCGAAGTTCACGATCCGGTTGGTGCGATAGATGAGGACAAGGCCGATGGCCAGAAGGCCGGTGGCGTCGCCCAGCACCAGGCCGGTGAGTACCACGCCGAGCGGCGCCCCCTTGGGCAGGATCAGCCCGGCGAGCCACAGGGTGGCGACCGCGGCGGCGGCCGCCAGCCCGATGCGCGCCAGGCGGCCGTCCGGCAGGAGGCGGCTCACCGGGGGGTCATGCGGTGCCGGTACCCCGCGACAACCGGGTGGCCGGCGGCAGGCGGGTGTCGCTCACGGAATGGTCCGGGCTGACCGCCGAAGGTGAATGGCATCGGCGGCGGCCAGGGCGAGCACCCCAAACAACCCGAGGGCGCCAACCGCCAGGGCGGTTCCGCCCCGGGTGCCGGCCGTGCGCCGGGAGGACGGCCCGAAGGCGGGTTGGGCCAGCCCGAAGGATTGCGGATCCGGCGCCGGGGCCGGACTGATGGCCTCGGGCGTGGGGGAGAAGCTGTAGTCCGGAAGGACGACCGGGTCGCTGACCGGCAGGGGATCAGCCAGGAAGTCTTCGGCTGGCGGCGGGGCGACGAAGTCATTGCTGAGCGGGGGTGGGGGCGCCGGGGCCCCGAACGGATCGCCCAGCGGCCCGTCGAAGGGGTTGTCGTACCGCTCGCCTTCGGTGGAGGCGGAGACACCGCCGACGTCGAAGCTGAGGCCCCCTGATCCCGAGGCGATGGATGTCACCACGTCGGCCGCGGTCACGACGGCGCCGAAGTCGCAGGAGAAGCCGAGCAGCTGCTCGACGAGCGGATCGCGCACGGGCTGGAGCGCGCCCAGAACGGGGCCGAGGGCGGAACGGCCGATCGGCGAGTCCGAGATCTGCACCGTCATGGGGGTGACCCGCACCACGCCGTCGGTCTTCTCTACCTGCGGCGCCGCGAGGGCGAGGCCGGTCGGAGCCAGGGCGGCGTTGACGCCCTCGAAGGGATTGGAGCCGTCACCCGTCGGCATGGCGGGGAGCGGGGTGCCGGCGACCGTGATCCGGCCCACCGAGAAGAGTCCCTCGTCGGCCGGGCCGTCGCCCGTGCGCTGGGTGGCCTCCCACCGCAGCCGCTCCAGGACGACCTGCCCGTCGAGGAGGTTGAGCCGGTCGAGGGTGACGACGGCCGAGGCTTCGCGCGCCTTGTCCTCGACGACGCCGGCGGAGGCTTCGGCCCGGGCCTGGGTGTAGCCGAAGATCTCGGCCACCCCGAAGCGTCCCTCCACGGTGACACCCCGGGCGGAAGGGGCGCGGGTGGCGGACACCTCCTGCTCCGACATCGCGCCCTGGACGGGGCTGCCCTCGGGTGCGGCCAACGACGACGCCCGCCGGCCGGCCTCACCGTCTTCGTCCTCGGAGCTGACCTTGAGGGTCGAGGCGAACGGATTCGAGGTCGGGCTCGGGGCCGACCCGCCGCCCCCTCCACCGGGGGCTCCGCCGCCCGGATTGCGGTCCCCGCACTCCGCCATCGGCGCCGCCGAGCCCTCCGGGGCCCGAATGGCCGTGGAGGAGGCGTCGGCGGCTGTGCCCTGGAAGCTGGCGTTGGCCCGGCCGAAGCTCACGGGCAGGGTGAGGCCTCCGGTGCGGGGAACGATCTCGAAGATGCTGGCCCGGGCCCGGCCGCTCCCGGCGACGAAGTCCTCGTCGGCGCCGGCCCCCGAGGCCAGCAGGCTCACGGCCACCAGGGCGATCAGACCCAGACCCGTGAGGCGGCGCCGCCAGGTGTTGGATGTCGTCAAGAGTGCCTGCCCCCAGGGCTCGGTTCGGGGTTTTTGCAGCCGAGTACACCCAATGGTACCGATGCGGGTCAGTGCGCGGAAAGGCGGGCGATAGTGTCCCCCGGCCGGACCCCCCGTCGGGGGGATGTTGGCTGCGAGCCTCGCATCTACCTTCGGAGGATGCTGGACAAGCAGATCGCCATCGAAAGGGCCTGGCGCCGCCCGGAGGGCGCCCGCCCCATCATGCTCGGGATCGCCGGCGACTCCGCCGCGGGCAAGACCACGCTGACCAAGGGCCTCGTCGACGCCCTCGGGTCCGACCGGATCACGGCCATCTGCGTGGATGACTACCACCGCTACGACCGTATGGAGCGCAAGGGGCTTCCGTTCACGCCCCTGCACCCGGCCTGCAACTACCTCGACGTGATGGAGCAGCACCTTCAGCTCCTCGCCCTCGGCCAACCCATCCTCAAGCCTGTCTACAACCACAAGCAGGGCACCCTGGATCGTCCAGTCCTGGTGGAACCTCGGGAGTTCGTGATCGCGGAGGGTCTGCTGCCGCTTCACAGCCGGCTGGCCCGGGCATGTTTCGACGTGACCGTGTACCTCGACCCTCCCGAGGCCATCCGCCGGGACTGGAAGATCCGCCGGGACACCTCCAAGCGTGGTTACAACCCTGAGCAGGTGATCGAGGAGATGGCCCGGCGGGAGCCGGAGTCGGCCGCCTTCATCCGGCCCCAGCGGGCCAACGCCGACATCGTGGTGCGCTTCTCGCCCATCGAGGAGCGGGGCGAGACGGCGGCGGACCCGCTCTCCGCCTACGTGATGCTCCGTCCCACCATCGGCCACCCCGATCTGTCGTCCGTGCTCACCGACGACACCCGGTCGGCGATGCACCTCAAGCTCGTCCGCGACGAGGACGGCAAGCCGGTCGACGCCCTGCACCTTCACGCCTACGCCGAGCACGCACGGGCCAAGCAGGTGGAGGAGGCCATCTGGCGGGCGCTGCCGGCCGACGATCCCCTGCCCGACGGGCTCGGGTTGCTGAACGGGGACACCCGCAGCGACCCGCTGGCTCTGGTGCAACTCCTCCTCCTCTTCCACCTGTTCTCGGCCCGGGGCGCCATTTCGCCTGCGCCGAATCACACCGATCCGGTGACCGTCCCGCATTAGCCTCCCGGGGGATGGGTGTCCCCTCGGAAGCCGAAGTCCAGGCCCTGGCCCGCCGTATCGCCGAGGCCGGCGCGTCGGAGAAGTCGCGCATCTTCCGCGGGGCCTGGTGGAGCGAGCAGCTCCTCGAGTGGGCCATGGCCAACCCGGGGTTCAAGACCCAGCTGTTCCGCTTCGTCGACGTGTTCCCCGCCTGCCGCAACGACGACGACGTCATGCGCCACCTCGAGGAGTACCTCGGGGGCGAGGACACGCCCGCCCCGCTCCAGCTCGGCCTGGGCCTGGCCGGCTGGGTGCCGTTCGGGGCCGGGGTGTCGGCCGCCACCGCCCGCCGCAACATCACCCGCCTGGCCCGCCAGTTCATCGCCGGGGAGACCGCCTCGCAGGCCCTGCCCCGGCTCCGGACCCTGTGGGAGGCGGGGGAGGCCTCCACGGTCGACCTTCTGGGGGAGAAGACGATCACCTCGGCGGAGGCCGACCGCTACGCCGACCGGGTGGCGACCGTGCTCGAGACCCTGGCCACGGCCAGCGCCGCCTGGCCCCGGCGGCCCCGGCTGGAGTCGGACCCGTGGGGTGACCTGCCCCGGGTCAACATCTCCATCAAGGCCACCGCCCTGGCCCCGAAGCTGGCGCCCCTGACCCGGGCCGAGGGCATCGCCCAGGCCCTCGGCCGCCTGCGGCCCATCCTCCTGCGGGCCCGCGAGGTGCCGGCCACCATCCACATCGACACCGAGCACGACGACGTCAAGGACGTGACCTTCGAGCTGCTGCGGGCCATCGGGGCCGAGTTCCCCGGCGGCCCGGCGCTGGGCTGCGTGGTGCAGGCCT
>JBOGFO010000429.1:0-1934 GCA_050743445.1 Acidimicrobiia bacterium | reverse complement strand
GCCCAGAACCCGTCCGGGTCCTCGCGGGCCTCGGCCTGCATGCGGCGGAGCATCGGGTGGACGACGTCCATGGCGGCTACCCCCTCGAGCGGATACGGAACAACGGTTCGACGTTACCCACAAGTGCAGATTTGGTGGCAAAGGGAGCAATGACGAAAAGGCCACCCCGGCCCGTAGGTCGTTCCCCGGGGAGACCTAGAGCAAGGCCCGGCGGCGGGGGACGTCGCTGGCCACGAGCAACCCCCCATCGACCGGCGCCCCTTGCGGGACCGGTCGATGGGCCATGTTGACCCCGAGCAGCTCGCCCACCTGCTCGTCCAGGGGGGCGGTGGGACTGGAGTCGTCGTCCTCGTGGGCCGTACCCATCGGCTCATCCCGGCGGCCGAGGTCGGGGAAGGGCTGCGGCGCCTCGGAGAAGTCGCTCTCGGGGCCGATGTGCACCACCCGGGCCATGGACGGGATGGGCCCACGCCGGGTCGTGAGGTTGACGAACAGGTAGTAGTAGCCCGGCGGGGCGATGGCGCCGTTGGGCGGGGCGGCCACGGCCAGGCGTCCCGAGTGCCGGACGAAGTCGAGGCGGACGGTGCGCTGGTCGGAGTCGATGCTGTGCTGGGGCGACCCCAGGCGCATGAGCACCACCGATTCGATGGCCAGGGCCTGGCGGGTCTCGAGGTCGAAGGTCTCCCCCCAGCGGATCCCGGACTGGACGTGGCGGACGAGCGGCCGCTCGCCCCGGAACAGGTAGTGGGGCGTGAAGATCTCGAAGCTCGGGTCCCGGTCGTTGTTGGGGAACGGGCCGCCGAGGTCGCCACCCCGGAGCGGGGAGGCGGGCGGGGCATGCCCGCCGAGGAGCACCCGGCCGTCGGGCAGGAGGGTGGCCGAATGGTGGTAGGTGCGGTCCCGGCTGATGCGGGCCATGGAGTACCAGCCCTCGGTCCGGACGTCGAAGAGCTCCACCGTCCGCACGGCCATGCCGGACCCCGGGACGGTGGTGTCACTGGTGGTGGCGCCGCCCACGGCCAGCACCGTGCCGTCGGGCAGGCTGACGGCCGTGGGGTTCCAGCGCCCTTCGAGCATGGAGAAGCGGGTCAGCTTCTCGGTGAGCCGTCCCGTCTCGCCGTCGATCCGGGTGAGGGTCGACAGCGGCGTGCCCGCCCCGCCCCCCGGCGGCGGACCCAGCGCCCCCCCGAAGGTGAGGATGCTCGTCTTGTCGTAGGGCGGGTCGAGCGGCATCATCACCGACGCCGCCCCGTCGCGGTTCCCGAGGAGGTGGGGGCTGAAGACCTCCCACTGGACCTTCGCCGGGTCGTAGAACTGGAGCATCCCGTAGAGCGCCTCGTCGGCGGTGGCCCCGAAGGGAGCCCAGCTCTGGCCGGCGGCGGGATAGAACACCCGGCCGTCGGGCAGCAGGTGAAGGCGCGGGGACAGCGGCAGCGAGGTCTCCGACTCCATGCCCGTGTAGTTCTCGGTGAACTGGCCGGTGGCGGGATCGAAGGTCTCGGTGCGGCGCACGTGGGAGGCCTGGGTGTTCTTCACCCGCTTGGTGGCCCCGCCGGCGACCAGCACCTTGCCATCGGGCAGGGTGACCGACCCGGGATACCAGCGGTGGTACTTCATGTTGCCGGCCGGAGCGAAGCTCGAGGTCACCGGGTCGAAGATGCGGGCCGACCGCAGCCCCTCCACCTCGGGCAGGCCGATCCCGGGGGTGTCCTCGCTTCCCACCAGCCCTGGCTCGTTGTACCAGTCGCCCCCGCCCATGATGAGCAGGCGCCCGTCGGGCAGGGAGGCGATGTCGGCGCAGAACATGTCCCCGTCGTTGGCTTCGGGGTCGTCGGGTGCGGCCGTCGGCGGCATCTCCGGACCACCGGCCGCGCCCCAGGCGCCGCCCACCAGGCCGTCACCGGGGCGGCCGGGGACGCCGGCCAGGCCAGCGG
>JBOGFO010000428.1:0-6424 GCA_050743445.1 Acidimicrobiia bacterium | reverse complement strand
TTAGGGCTCGAGGGCCCTACGGCTCGAGTGCCCTACGGCTCGAGGGCATTGCGGAACAGCTCGATGAGGTGGCGCCGGCGGAGGTCGAGCACGTCGCGGCCCAGCGGGTCGCCGTCGACGAGGGCGGCGATGAGGGGGGCGTCGGAGAAGTAGGAGAGGATGGCGCCGTAGGCGGTGAGGAGCAGCTGGCGGGTGTCGTAGGGCTTGAGCCGGCCGGCCTCCATCTCCCGCTCGAAGAATCCGGCGGCCCGGTCGAACAGCGGCCGCAGGGCGCCGCCGAGCTCCTGGCCGAGGAGCCCACCCTCGATCGCTTCGCGGCGCACCAGGCGAACGAACTCCGGGTGCTCCTCGAAGAAGCGGAAGCCGGCCACCAGCACCCGTTCCACCTGGGGCCATCCCTCCCGGGGCCCCGTCACCGCCTCCTCCACCAGGGTGTTCCAGTCGGCGAAGGAGTGCATGAGGACGGCCCGGTAGAGGGCCTCCTTGGAAGGAAAGTGGTGGAGCAGGCTGGGCCGGCGGATGCCGACCATGTCGGCGATGTCGTTCAGGCTCGTGCCCGCGTAGCCGTGGTCGGCGAAGCAGCGCATGGCGACGCCCAGGATCAGCTCCCGGGTGTTGGGGGTCGGGGTCGGTAGCGCTGTCATCGGCACTGTGCTCCCAGGGCCGGCGAATGATTGCCTACCGACCTGTCGGTAGGATAGCTTCCCGGAAGTGCGATTGGCTTCAGCCCTGGTGGCCGCCTCCCTGGTAACTCAGGCCTCCGTCCTCGCCACCACCGTGTACCTGCACCGGGCGCTGGCCCACCGGGCCGTCAATCTCTCACCCCGGGTCGCCCTGGTCTTCCGGCTGATCATCTGGATCATGACCGGCGTCGCACCCCGGGCGTGGGTGGCGGTCCACCGCCGGCACCATGCCTTCTCCGACACGCCCCAGGACCCCCACAGCCCGGTGATCCTCGGGTTCTGGGCCGTGCAGCTGGGGAACGTGAAGCTGTACCGGGACACCATCAAAGACGGTGTGACGGTGACGAGGTACGCCAGGGACCTGCCCCCCGACCGGCTCGACCGCGCCCTCTTCGACCATGCGCTCCTCGGCCTCTCCATCGGGATCGGCTTCCTGGTGCTCACCCTCGGCTGGACGACCGGCCTGCTGGCCGCCGGCCTCCACACGGTCGCCTACCTCGGCATCAGCGCCGCCATCAACGCCGTGGGCCACACCTTCGGGAAGCGGCCCTACGCCAACCTGGCCACCAACAACCAGTGGCTGGCCTGGGTCTCGGGTGGCGAGGGCCTGCACAACAACCATCACGCCGCTCCCACCTCGGCCCGCTTCTCCCTCGCCCGCCGGCAGTGGGATCCGGGCTGGTGGCTGGTGCGGCTCCTGGTGCGGACCGGTGACGCCACGCTGCGCCACGACGAGCCGAAGCTCAAGCAACCGGCCGGAGTGTCGTCGCTCGGCTAGTGGGGTGGCGCTGAAGTAGGGGACCGGTGTCGGGGTCCCCACGAGCGTGTCGAAGTCGCCAGGCCCCACCAGTTCGATCTGGACTCCGGACGGTTCCTCCCAGATGAGAGTTCGGGCGTAGTCCTCTGTGCCCCCGGCACCCCCAGCCCGACGCCCGGACCGTCGCCATCCCCAAAGAACCCGGCCAGTTCGGCTGCCACGGTGGACAGATAGTCACGCCGTCAACAGCGAGTGGGCGATCTCGACCATCTCCTCCGCGCTGACCCGCTTGCCTCCGAGTCGCCAAGAGCTTCCGTCACCTTCGGTCCAGACCAGTTGCACCTGGTCCGCGAAGGGTGGGCCGCCGTCAACGTGCTCAAGGGGCAATCGGATGAGGGTGCCCCGTGTCCCTCTGAGTTCGACCTGTTGGTAGGGGGGTCGGCCCTTCGTTCATCACATTGAACCGGGTCGGGGATGGCCCGACGAGAACGAGGGCGCGCTCTACCCGAGAAGCGTCCTGGTCAGCGAAATCGCCAAGTACCAGGGCGGTTGAGAGCGCCTGACACCTTTGGATGGCGGCCTCGGGCCCTCTACGCTCCACGAGCCCTCCGACACAGGGTGAGGGCATGACACCGGGCCCTGGCTCGGAGGCGGCGGTCACTGGCCGCCCGCGGCCCGGGCCGCATCTGTTACGCTTATTTCGTTCGATTCGTTGGTTTCGTTGAGGTGGTCGGGATGTCGGCATCTGAGGCAGAGCAGGCGGCCACCGTGGTGGGCGCCCTGTCCGGCGGGCGGCTGGTGGTGGTACCGGCCGACGACGGCGATCCGGTCGAGGTGCCGGCGTCGGTCGTGAACGTGGTGAGAGAGGTTCTCGACCATCTCCGGCGCGGTGAACGTGTGCGGGTGATCTCCGAGGACGTCGAGATCACCACGCAGCAGGCGGCGGAGCTGCTCAATGTGTCGCGTCCCTATCTGGTCGGCTTGGCTGACCGAAGGGAGATCCCGTCTCGGAAGGTCGGGTCGCGGCGCCGGCTGAATCTGGCTGACGTCCTCCTGTATCGCGACGTCGATCTGGCTCGCCGGAAGCGAGCCGCCGACGAGCTCGCCGCTGAGGCACAAGCGCTCGGGCTGTACTGACCGTGGCCCGCCTGGTGGCGGTGCTCGACGCCAACGTCCTGTATCCGGCGCGGCGGCGTGACCTGTTCGTCCGGCTGGCGATCGCCGACCTCTTCTCCGCCCGCTGGACCGACGAGATTCTCGACGAGTGCTTCACCAGCGTCTCCGCCGACCGCCCGGACCTCACCGCCGCACAGCTTGAGCGCAGCCGCCAGCTGATGGGTGTGGCCGTTCCGGATGCGTGCATCGAGGGCTACGAGGATCTGGTCGAGCAGATCGATCTGCCCGACCCCGACGACCGCCACGTCCTGGCCGCCGCCATCGCCGACGAAGCCGATCTGCTCGTCACCTGGAACGTGGCCGACTTCCCCCCTCGGGCCACCGCAGGACGTCAGCTCTCGGTCGTGACTCCGGACGAGTTGCTCCTTCGCCTCGTCGAAGTCGACGTCGACGCCGTCCTCGCGGTGGTAGACGAACAGGCAGTGGGTCTTTCTCCGTGGCCTCCAACTTGAGCAGCAGCTGGAGCACCACCTCCGTCGCCGGGCGCGTGAAAAAAACTAGGCGACGGTCAGCTCGCCGGCCCGGCCGGCGAAGCGGTCCAGGATGCGGCTCATGTTCTTCCGGCTGAGGCGGTCCCGCTCGGTCGGGTCGGTCTCCTCCCAGTCCCGGTGGGCATGCCGGCGGCAGTGCTCGGCGCCCACCGCCACGGCCCGCCGCACCTCCGGGCCGTGTGTCCTCAGGCGGAGCGACAGGTCGATGTCGGCGTTGCGGTAGAAGGCGAAGCTCTCCCGGAAGCCGCCGACGGCCTTCAGGTCATCCCACCGGGCGGCCAGGCAGTAGCCCTGGATGGCGGCCACGTCGCCTTCCGTCCGCTCCTCGTAGTCGTGCAGGTCGGCGCTGACCAGGCCGTAGGGCCCGGCCACGGCGACGGCCGGGTCCTGCAGAGCTCCGGCCAGGACGCCGAGGAGGTCGCCGGTCACCTCGAGGGACGTGTCGAAGAACACGACGATCTCGGCGTCCGCCTGCCCCAGGGCGGCGTTGCGGTCGGCGGCAAATCCCAGCCCGGGTTCGAGGCCGATGATCTGGACGGCCTCCGGCGACGGGGCCTGGCGGGTGAGCGAAGCGAGGAAGCGATCCCAGTCCTCGGCCCAGCTCTTGGCGTCGGCGATGACGGAGGCGACCCGGCGGACCGGAAGGGGCACCAGATCGAAGCCGTCGGCACCGTCGATGACCTGCCAGCCGGCGGCGGTGATCTCGTCCCGGAGCCGGTCGGCGGCGGCGAAGTCCCGCCGGTGCCGCGCCTCGACCCGCTCCTGGGCCCGGCGTACGACATCATCGGGCGCGTCACTCACAGGCCCCGGATGGTACGCCGGTAGGCTCGCTGCCCGTGCCTGAGGTCGCCCTGTTCGTCACCTGCCTGGTGGACCAGTTCGCCCCCGAGGCGGGGATCGGGGCGGTGCGACTCCTGGAGGCGGCCGGGTGCCAGGTGGTGTTCCCCGAGGCCCAGACCTGTTGCGGGCAGCCGGCGGTCAACTCCGGTGAACCCGAGGCGGCCGCCATCCTGGCCCGGCGCTTCGTCGAGGTCTTCGACTCCTACCCGGTGGTGGTCTCGCCCTCGGGGTCGTGTGTCGCCATGGTCCACCACTGGTTCCCGGAGCTGCTCGAAGGGTCGTGGCGGGATCGGGCCGTGGCGGTGGCGGAACGGACCCACGAGCTGTTCGGCTACCTCGACGGCGTGCTCGGGCGCCCCGACCTCGGTGTCCACGTCCCCGACACCGTGACCTTCCACGATGCCTGTCACGGCCTGCGGGTGCTCGGGGCCAAGGACGCGCCCCGGCGCCTCCTGGCCGACGCCGGGGCCGACCTGGTGGAGATGTCCGAGCCGGAGATCTGCTGTGGCTTCGGCGGGACCTTCGCCGCCAAGCACCCCGAAATGTCCGGGCCGATGGCCGACGACAAGCTGGCCCAGGCCGAAGCGACCGGCGCCCGCTGGCTGGTGGCCTGCGACTCCGGTTGCCTGCTCCACCTGGCCGGGCGGCGCCGGCGCACGGGCACGGGCCCCGAGCCCGTCCACCTGGCCGAGCTTCTGGCCCGGGGGCTCTAGGTGCTCCCGGTGCCCGGCCTGGAGGCGCGGGCCACCCGGGCCATCGGCGATCCGGACCTGCAGGCCGCCCTGGGCAACATCACGGCCACGCTCGGCCGGGGCCTGCGCCAGATCCGGACCGACCCGGAGCTGATCGACGCTCGCCGCCGGGCCGCCGGCATCCGGCGCGAGCTGCTCGGCGACCTCGACGGTTGGCTCGACCGGGCCCAGGCCCGGCTGGAGTCCCTCGGCGTGACCGTCCACCGGGCCGCGGGGCCGGAGGACGCCACCCGGGTGGTGGTCGACATCGCCCGGGCCGAAGGGGTGCGCCTGGCGGTCAAGTCGAAGTCGATGGCCACCGAGGAGATCCATCTGAACGGCGCCCTCGAGGCCGCCGGCGTCGAAGTGGTGGAGACCGACCTCGGCGAGTACATCATCCAGCTGGCCAAGGAGATGCCGAGCCACATCATCGCCCCGGCCATCCACAAGACCGTCGGCCAGGTGGCCCGCCTGTTCTCCCATGTGGCCGGCCGCGAGCTGCCCGCCGACCGCACCACGCTGTGCAACTTCGCCCGGGGACGCCTCCGGGAGGTGTTCCTGGCCGCCGACATGGGCATCACAGGGGCGAACTTCCTGGCCGCCGACACCGGGACCATCGTCCTCGTGACCAACGAGGGCAACGGGCGCATGTGCACCTCACTGCCGCGGGTCCATGTGGCCGTGGTCCCGGTGGAGAAGGTGGTGCCCCGCCTGGTCGACCTCGGGGTCGTCCTTCCCCTCCTCACCCGCAGCGCCACCGGCCAGCCGCTGTCCACCTACGTGTCCATGGTGACGGGCCCGCGCCGCCCCGGGGAGATCGACGGGCCCGAGCGCATGCACGTGGTCCTGCTCGACCACAACCGCCGCTCCCTGGTCGGCACCCCCTACGAGGAGATGCTGGCCTGCGTCCGCTGCGGTGCCTGCCTCAACGTGTGCCCCGTCTACCGCCGCATCGGCGGGCACGCCTACGGCGCCGTCTACAGCGGTCCGATGGGGGCCATCCTCACTCCGCTCCTCAGCGCCGGGGAGGAGGGCCGCGACCTGCCCTACGCCTCGTCGTTGTGCGGTGCCTGCACCGAGGCCTGCCCGGTCAAGATCCCCCTGGCCGACCTCCTGGTCCGCCTGCGGGCCGACCTGCGCCGCCCCGGCCCTCCGGTGCCGGCGGCTCCCAACGGGGACGCGCCGCGTTCGCCTTCCGCTCCCCTTCCTTCCCCCCGGACAACCCGGCAGGCCGGCTTCGGCTTGTGGGCCCGCCTGTGGGCCTCACCCGCCGGCTACCGGGTCACCACCGCCGCCGCCCGCCGCCTGTCCCGTCTCGTCCCCCGGGTGCCGTACGGACGCCTGCCGGGGGTGTCGGGATGGGCGCAGGGGAGGGACGTCCCCCTGCCCGCCCCCCGCTCGTTCCGCCAGCGCCTGGCCACCCGGGAGGAGGAGGGATGGTGAGCGGGGACCGTGACGAGCGACTGTCCCGCTTCGCCGCTGCCCTGGCCGCCAACTCGGCGGCGGTGGTGGGACCACTGGCCTGGGACCCGGCGGCCGAGAGGGCCACCGCCCTGGCTCTGGAACGGGCGGCCGGCGCACCGGTGGCGGTGGCCGTCGGCGACCCGGTGCTGGCCCGCCTTGGGTTCGCCGCCCGCCTCGAGGACGCCGGGGCCAAGGTGCTCCTGCCGACGGACCCGGCCTGGGCCGACCTGCTGCCCTCCGCCGGAGCGGGGGTGACCGGCGCCGCCTTCGGGGTGGCCGCCA
>JBOGFO010000427.1:0-20840 GCA_050743445.1 Acidimicrobiia bacterium | reverse complement strand
ACGAAAACCACCCGCTGCCGTCCGGCCAAGCGATTGAAACCGAAGGCGCAGAGCACGAGCGTGGCGGTGATGAGCTGGGCGAAGGTGACGTTGTTGATGCCCGAGAACCGCCCGGCGACGATGGGCGAATCGCCGAATACGGTGTTGAGCTGCAGCCGCGACCCGGCCACGGCACTTCCGGCGATGACCGCCACCATCACCGTGAGAGCGACCGCCACCGGCAGCCCATCACCCAGGCTTTCCCTTCCCACCATCCGGTGCAGGAACCGGGCCCCGAGCGCCAGGCCCAACGCTCCCCCGGCCACGAAGCCGGCGTAGGCGGTCTTGCCGAGATCCGAGAACAGGAACAGCCCGGCCAGATAGGTCATGGGAAGCGCGAACAGCAGCCAGAGGGCGGCGACCTCGAGCAGTATCCGCCACCGGCTGGGCCGGCGGGCGAGGATCACCATGGCCAGGACCGACAGCACCCCCTGGGCGGCCACGAAGCTGAGAGCCACCGGACTCACGAGCTCGTCCCGGAAACGGGCTTCCTCCTCGGTGTCGATGAGGAAGCCGCGCCGGTCGCCGGCGTCCCCGCCCCGGAGGCCAGTCCCCATGGGCCGACCCTCCATGGACGCGGGCCGCTCCACCCCGAGGAGATCGAGGACGGTGGGCGCCACATCGGCCAGGATCACGAAGCCGGAGCGCCGGGTGGACGCCGAGCGCAGCAGGACGGGGTCCTGGCCCGGGGCGGCGAGGGCGGCGACGGTCAGGCGGGCCAGGTTCTGCGGGGAGGCGGGAGCGACGACGAGCACCGCGTGGCGCGTCCGATCGACCCGGGACAGCAGGGTCCCGGCCAGCTCGTCGGTCCAGCGGAGTGCGTCCCGGATCCGCTCCCTCCGGCGGTTCTCACCGGGCATCGCCAGCTCGGCGTCGGCATCGGCCCGGGCCAGATCGGATGCCTCGACCAGCACCACCGAACGGTCCCGCCAGGCGGCGTCGAAGGCCGAGGCCACCGCGTCGATGTCGAGCCGGTGGCCCCACGGGGCCCGGGTGTCGGCGCGGAGCAGGCCCGCATCGACCCGGCCCCCGGCCACGGTACCGTCCGGGCCCATGAGGGCGGTCACCGCCTGGCGGCCGTAGCGGGCGGGGTCCTGACCGGTCGGGGCCCGGTCGGCGTTGGCCACCACGGCGACGGATACGCCGTCGGCGGTCAACGCCGCGCCCAGGGCCCCCACCTCCCCGCCGAAGAGGAGCCGGTCGTTGCGGTCGTGATAGTTCTCGACCGAGAGGTTGACCGCGGCGCCGGACGCCGTCCGTCCGGTGCGCCGCCGGAACACCTCGCCGGCCGTCTCCTCCCCGTAGCTCTCGGAGGGAGCAAGGGCGACACCGTCGATGTCACGGGGAGCCCCGGCCCGGGTGCCGGCCGACACCGTGGCGTAGCCCTCCCCCGGGGTGGTCCGTCGCCGGACCCCCCGCACGGCCAGGTTGGCGATGGCGGCGTCGTCGAGCAGGGCATCGAGGCGAGGCGTGTCGCCCTGGCCCAGGTCGCTCCAGGTGACATGCGGGACCGACAGGATGAGCACCCGGTCGACCACCGGCCGATCCTCCGCCGCGGCCGCGCCCGGCAGCACCAGCATCCCGACAGCGAGCGCCAGCGCCAACTGCAGGCCCGTCCGGCCCATCAGCGGCCGGTCAGATCGAGGGCGGCCACGGCCACGATCCCGAGGGCGCCCACCACCCCGGAGAGGACCAGGCGCCGGCCCAGGGAGGCGGGCCGGAGACGTTCCCCGGTCCGCCGGGACAGGCCCGCGCCCAACCAGCACGCCCCCACCAGGTAGGAGAGGCTGTGGGCGGCGCCCATACCCGCGAGACGGGCCTCTCCCGCCAGCCCGAGCCCGGCCAGTCCCATCCCGACCGCCCCCAGGGTGGCGGAGCCGAGGGCCGCGACCGCCGGCGCCCGGCCCTCCCCCAGGGCGTAGTGGCCCCGGACGAAGAGCAGGAAGGCGCCGTAGGGCAGGAGTCCGGCGGACAGTCCGGCCAGCGACGCGCCGATGAGGCGCCCGCCCGCCTCGGAGATCTGCCCGAAGGCGGCGAGCTCCATCACCGGCGGAGCCAGCACGACACCGGCGACGCTCACCGGGACCACCAGCGCGGTCATCCGCTCCAGAGCCCGCCGCAGGCGCTGCCCGAAGGCGGGCAGCGAACCGGCTTCGGTGGCCAGCTCGGGCAGGACGGCGGTGATGAGGGGCAGGGAAAGGACGGCGTAGGGCACGAGGAAGCAGGCGAAGGCCACCTGGTAGGCCACCACCCCGCCGGTCACCCCCATCCCCACGAGCAGGGCGGCGCCGAGCAGGATGCCCGTGCCCGCGTGCTGGAGTCCGGCCCATCCCGAGAGGCGGACGGCCCGGCTCAGGCCGGGATAGGCACGGTCGACCCGGGGCCGGAGCCGGAACCCCGTCCGCCACAGGGCGACCGCCGGGATCCCGACGAAGGCGGCCACGCCCAGGGTTCCCGCCGCCCCCAGGAGCAGCCGTTCGGCCAGCGACAGGTCGAAGGGCTCGGAGCCGGACCCGTGCAGGGCCCGGAAGGCGCCCAGGGCGGCCACCATCACCACCGTGTTGCCGATGGGAGCGACGGCGGTCACGGTGAAGTGGCGCTTGGCGTGAAGGACGGCGGTGGCCAGCGCTCCGTAGGCGTAGAGCAGGACCTGCGGGATGAACAGCCGGAGCAGGAAGGTCGCCAGCTCCCGCTGATCGGCGGCGACCGTGGGATCGGCCGTGCCGGCGGTGAGGACCCGGGCCAGAACCGGAGCGGCGAGCACGCCGGCGGTGCACAGCGGTACCAGAGCCACCAGCGCCCAGCCCAGGAGCACCCCGGCGAGGCCTTCGGCGTCGCCCCCTCGCGGTTCGGCGCGCCCCCGGTCGAGGAGCTCCACGAAGGCGGGGACGAGCACGGCGGAGAGGGCTCCCGCCGCCAGCAGGTCGAAGAGCACGTTGGAGACCGAATTGGAGGCGGAGAAGGTGTCGCCCAGGTCGGTGGTGCCGAGAACGGCGGCGATCACCAGGACCCGCCCGAAGCCGAGCAGCCGGGAGACGGCGGTGGCGGCCCCCATCACCGCCGCGGCCCGGGTCACCGGTCGATCTGAGCCCGGGCTCTCGCCGACCCCCACGTCCGCCCTCATGCGCCGGGGGCGGCGGGTTCGGGGAGTTGGCGGCTGGCCCCCGGCCCCTCGCCGTAGTGGCCCACCTGGCCCCGCCCGAGCTCCTCCAGTGCCAGGGCGAGCGCGGCCCGGCCCCGGGGCTGCTCGAGATCGTCGACGGTGGCCACCCGGGCGGCCAGCGCCTGATCGTCCCTGACACCGGAGACGATCGCCCCCCGGCTCCCTTCGGAGTCCCCTCCGGTGAACACCTCGCCGAGGGCCACCATGGCGCCGGCCACCTGCAGGGCCCGGATCAGGGGGAGGGAGACCACGTCCGGCTTGAGCCTCCCCTGACTCCCGTCGACGACGAGGAACCGGGAGCCAGCCAGCGGGTACCGGACGGGATCGAAGTCGCCGCCCATGCTGTCGAAGGCGACGAAGCCCGACGTCCCCATGCCAACCAGCACGTCACTCGCCCCGGGCTGGTCCGGAGCTGCCGCGGGCCCCATCGCCAGGCGCCGGCCGAGCGCCTCGATCGCCGCCCGGCGCAGGTCGGCGCCCTTCTGGAACGGATCGCCGAGCACGTCACCCAGCTTCACCTCGGTGCTGACGTCGGGCAGAGCCAGCGCCGGCTCCAGCCACACCACCCCGTTGACGACGGCGCCGCCCGTCCGCAGGACGTCGGCGGTCTGGCGCACAGCGCCCTCGTCGATCCCCCGGACGGCCACCAGGGCCACGGGTACGCCGGCCAGGCGGCCACCGACCAGCAGGGGGAGGGCCTGCTCGGCGTACCCCTCGAGGACGTCGAGCCGGGCTTCGAGGGCGAGGTTCTCGTCCCGGGTCTGCTCCGCCCTCTTCCCCACCGTCTCGATGCGGCCTTCCAGCCCGCTGACGATGGCCCGGTCGATGACGGTCGAGCCCATCATCACCCCCAGGGCGAGGGCCAGGAACACCGCCACGAGCGAGACCAGGTGAAACCGGAAGTTGATCAACCGCCCACAGTGTCTACCAGAGACAGCCAGGCATCGCGCATCACCACCCAGGCGCCTTGCCAGAACACGTGCAGAGGCTCGGAGACCACGGTGACGGCGAGCATGGCCAGCAGGGCGGCCGCCACCAGCAGGGCCAGGTCCCGCCGGCGGAGGTGCGACTGGTAGAGGCGGCTCACGCCCTTGGCGTCGACGAGCAGGGGGCCCAGGCGCAGGCGGGTGAGGAAGGTCGACGCCATGCCGGCGCGACCCTTGTCCAGGAACTCGACCATGCTGGCGTGGGTGCCGACAGCCACGATGAGGGCGGCGCCGGCCTCCGCCGCCAGCAGCATGGCGACGTCCTCGCTGGTGCCCTCGGCCACGAACTCGGTGTAGGGCACGCCCCACTCGAGGAGGGTTTCCCGCCCCGGGGCCCGTCCGTCCGGGTGGACGTGATGGACGAGCTCCGCCCCGCAGGCCAGGGCCGCCTCCGACACGGAGTCGAAGTCGCCGACGATCACGTCGGGGACGAGCCCGCGCTCGAGGAGGGCGTCGGCCCCGCCGTCCACCGCCACCAGCACCGGCGAGACCTCCCGGATGTAAGGGCGGAGGTGATTGAGGTCGGACCGGTAGTCGTGCCCCCGCACCACGACCAGGGCGTGACGACCCCGGAAATCGGTGCGCAGGTCGGGGAGGTCGAGCGGCGCGAAGGTGAACTGCGCCTCTTTCTTGATGTACTCGAGGGTGTTGGTGGCGAACGCCTCCAGCTCGACCCCGATCGCCGCCCGGGCCAGCACGAAGCGGGCCTCCAGGTCGGCGGCGTCCTGCAGCTCGCCCCGGGCGAGCAGCGCGTCCCCCCGCCACAGCTCGTCGCCGACGAGCCTGAGGTCGTCGCCTTCGCGCACGACGTCGAGGATGGAGGACCCAACCCCGTCGATCAGGGGGATGCCGGCCTCCACGATCAAGGACGGCCCCGAGTTGGGGTAGCGACCGGTGAATGAGGCCGCGGCGTTCACCACCGCCGCCACCCCGACCCGGATGAGGCCCTCGGCCGCCACCCGGTCGATGTCGGCGTGGTCGATGACGGCGACCTCGCCGGGGCGGGCCCTCTTGATCAGGTCCTTCGTGCGCCGGTCGACCCGGGCCGATCCGGTGGCGATGCTGGTGCGCTGGGGCATGCGTTCTGCCTTCCTGGTCATCGATCGGCCAGGCCGAACTTGGTCTTCAGCAGCTGGTGGAAGTCACGGGGGGTGAAGGTGATGAGGCGGGCGGGGGTGGCGCCTTCCTTGCATTCGACCACATCACCGGCCGAGAGGTTCCCAATTTGGCGGCCGTCGAGGATCAATCCGACCGCGGCGGGCCCATTGACCTCGAATGAGACGTTCTCGTCGGGGCCCAGCACCAGCGGGTGGTCGAAGAGCATGTGGGGGGAAACCGGCGTGAGGAGGAGGCACCGGTGCCCGGGAGAGACGATGGGGCCGCGCGCCGAGAAGTTGTAGGCGGTCGAACCGGTGGGTGTGGCCACGATCACTCCGTCGGCGGCGTAAGTCGTGAAGAACTTCCCATTCACGGACGCTGCTAATCGCACGAGGTGGCCACTGGTGACTTTTTCCAGGACGGCCTCGTTCAGCGCCAGCCAGGTCCCCCCCGCGCTCCCATCGGAGGTGACGGTGACCGACAGCAGCATCCGCTCGGAGACCAGGTAGTCCCCGGCCAGGACCCGATCGAGGGCCCCCTCGAGGTGCGGGGGGTCGATCTCGGTCAGGAACCCGAGGTGGCCCATGTTCACCCCGAGGATCGGGACCCCCTCGGCCCCGACCAGGTCGACCGTCCGGAGCATGGTGCCGTCGCCCCCGAGCGACACGGCGAAGCTGAGCCCGGCGACCCACTCCTCGGGCGGCGCCGCGAAGCGCTCCAGGCCGGTGGCGGCGGCGTCGGCCTCCGGCACCCGTACGCCGACCCCGGCCTCCTCGAGCCATTCGGCGGCCCGTTCGGCCACCGCCTTGGCCCGGGCGTGGTGGGGCACGAGCCCGACGACGGGTCCGCCCGTCACCGGGTGAGCCCTTCGGCCACAGCGGCGTCGACGTCGTCGGGACCGGCCGGGTGCGGGCCGGCGGCGGCGGGCCGGAAGTGGCCGAGGAACTCCACGTTGCCCGACGCGCCCCGGAGGGGGGAAGCCATCACAGCCACCATGATGAGGCCTGCGGAGGCCAGACTGTCGGACACGGAGGTCAGGACCCGGCGGTGGACGGCCGGATCGGAGACGATCCCACCCCGTCCCACGTCCTGCCGGCCCGCTTCGAACTGGGGCTTGATGAGCAGCACGGCCTCCGGGTTCTCGGTGCCGACAGGAGCCAGGACGCCGGCCAGCGCCGGGGCGACGACCCGGAGCGAGATGAAGGAGAGGTCGGCCACGGCCACCTCCACCGGACCGCCGATGTCGCCCGGGACCAGGTTCCGGACGTTGGTCTGCTCGAGGATGACCACCCGGGGATCGGTGCGCAGCGACCAGTCGAGCTGCCCGCGACCGACGTCGACGGCGACGACCTGGGCCGCCCCCCGCTGCAGGAGGCAGTCGGTGAAGCCTCCGGTGGAAGCGCCGGCATCGAGCGCCCGGCGACCGGCCACGTCGACGCCGAAGCGCTCCAGGGCGGCGTCGAGCTTGTCGCCGCCGCGGGACACGAACGGGGGCGGTGGTCCCGACAGGTGGATGGGCTCGGAGGCATCGACCAGCCGGGAGGCCCGGTCGGCCAGGGCGCCCGAGACGAGCACCCGCCCGGCGCCGATGGCCTGCTGGGCCCGAGCCCGGCTCTCCACCATTCCCCGGCGCACCAGTTCGGTGTCAAGCCGGCGTCGCATGGCGACCCTGCCCGATGTCCAACTCCTCCGCGTGCGGCCCCCTCACGGGCGAGGTTATCAGTGGGGGTAGTTTCTTCCGGACATGGTCATACCGCTGCGGGACGACAACCCGACGACCACGCGACCCCTCGTCACCATGGTCCTGATCGCGGTGTGCGTCGTCATCTACTTCGGGTTCCAGCCCAAGGACGAGGGCGGCAGCCTGGAGTTCCTCTACGAATACGCCGCCGTCCCCTGCGAGGTGACCCACGGCGGGCCGCTGTCCGACGTGCTGGTGGAGGAATGCGATCCCACCCGGGTCCTGGCCGGTCGGCTCAGCGACGAACCCCTCTTCCCGAGCAAGCAGCCCTACCTGTCAGTCATCTTCTCGATGTTCTTCCATGGGTCGATCATGCACCTGGCCGGCAACATGCTCTTCCTGTGGATCTTCGGCAACAACATCGAGGAACGCTTCGGTAGAGGTCTGTTCTTCCTCTTCTACCTGTTCACGGGACTGGCGGCCGCCGCCGCCCACATCCTGACCGATCCCAACTCCGTCATCCCCGTGGTGGGGGCCTCCGGCGCCATCGCCGGGGTGATGGGGGCCTACCTGGTGTTCTTTCCCCACGCCCGGATCCTCACCATCGTCCCCCTGTTCATCTTCATCCAGTTCATCCACCTCCCCGCCTACGTGGTGCTCATCGCCTGGTTCCTCCTCCAGTTCCTGACCAACGTGGACTCCGGCGTGGCGGTCATGGCCCACATCGGGGGCTTCGTGGCCGGCGCCGGCATCGCCCTCGTGTTGCGCCCCTTCTACGGCAAGCCGGTGCGCCGCCCACCACCCGACCTGGGCCTCGGCGGCGGATTCGGCAATCCCTACCGCTAAGCCCCGGCCCTACCGCTAAGCCCCGGCCCTACCGCTGAGTCCCGGCCTCCGGGGTCAGGGCCGCCACCAGCCGCCCGGTGAGCTCGTGCAGGCTCCCGCCCACCCAGGTGGCACCGTGCTCGGCCGGTTCGTCGGACGAGGCGGTGGCCGCGGACACGACCAGCGCGAAGGGCCAGCCCAGGGCGGTGGCCAGGGCCCCGTCGGTGGACGGCCGGTCGCCGACCATCACGCCCCGGTCGCCGAAGCGCTGGCGCACCAGAGCCACGGTGGGCGGCTCCGGCTTGCCCGCCACCTCCGGGGTCCGGCCCGACGCCGTGGCCACGGCCGCCACCAGGGAGCCGTTGCCGGGCAGGAGGCCGTCCGGCCCGGGGTAGGTGGGGTCGAGGTTGGTGGCCATGAACCGGGCACCGGCCCGGATGGCGGCCGAGGCGCGGGCCAGGCGGGAGAAGTCGAAGTCCCGGTGCCAGCCCACCACCACCGCCTCGCAGGGGCCTTCGGGCACCACTTCATAGCCGTGGGCCTCCAGGGCCTCGACGACGCCCGGTCCGGCACAGGCCAGGACCTTCGCTCCGGGTGCGAGGTCGCGGGCCAGGACGGCGGCGGCCATGGCGCTGGTGAGCACGTCCTCGGGCCCGGCGGGGATGCCGATCCGCCCCAACCGCTCCCCGTAGTCGGCGACGGTGAGGCTCGAGTTGTTGGTCAAGAAGCCGACGCGCAGGCCGGCGACGCGCAGATCCGCCACCGCGCCGGCGGCGCCGGGGAGCTCGATGCCACCGAGCCACACGACGCCGTCGAGATCACAGAGGACGGCCCCCACGGGCCTCAACCGACGGCCACTAGGCGGTTGCCTGCCGGAGCGCGGCCTGGTACTCCTCGGAGTCGGGACGCATGGTCGTCGCCAGCTTGAGGTGGCCCCGGGCGGCATCTCGGTCGCCCCGGCGGAGCAGGCACAGCCCCAATCCGAAGTGGGCGTAGTCGTTCACCGGGTCGAGCTCCACCACCTTGGCGAACTCCTCCTCGGCGGAGTCGATCCGCCCGGTGCGGAAGTAGGCGCGGGCGAGGGCTTCCCGGATCGAGCCCTTCTCCGGCTCCAGCTCCCGGGCCCGTTCGAGTGGGATGACGGCGGCGTGGGAGTTGCCGGTGTCGAGCAGCCGGCTTCCCTCCTGGAAGCGGGTGTAGGCCTCGCCGCCCCCACCGCCACCGGGGTTTTCAGCCTCCGGGAGGTCCGTATGTCCTGTGGTAGAACCGTTGTCGTCGCCTGCTCGGGGAGCCATGGTGCCCGACTTCTTTCCCTTTCCCGGAGTCCGTTACCGGCCTGAAGCAGCTCAGGCACGCCTCGAGGACCTCACCGCCCCGCCTTACGACGTGATCGACGCCGAGGCCCGGGCCCGACTCGAGGCGACGCATCCGATGAACGCGGTGCACCTCATTCTTCCACGCGACCATGAACCGGGGGATCGCTACACCCAGGCCGCCGGGCGCCTCGAGGAGTGGCGGCGCCAGGGCGTGCTGGCCGCCGATCCGGCCACCCTGTACCTGTACCGCATGACGTTCACCGACGACTCCGGGCAGGCCCGGGTCACCACCGGGGTGGTGGGCGCCCTGGCCGTGTCACCACCCGGCGACGGCTTCGTGCTGCCCCATGAGCGCACCATGCCCAAGCCCCGGGGTGACCGCCTGGAGCTCCTGCGGGCCACCCGGGCCAACCTCGACCCGGTGTGGGTCCTGTCGATGGCCCCGGGCCTGTCCGAGATCCTGGCCCGGGCCGACGCCCCGGCGGCCGGCAGCTGCATCGACTCCGACGGGGTCGAGCACTGCCTCATCCCGCTCCCTCCCGACCTGGCCGGCCGGGTCATCGAGGTCGTGGGCTCGGCCCCGGCGGTCATCGCCGACGGCCATCACCGCTACGAGACGGCGCTGGCGTACGCCCAGGAGCACCCGGGAGCCGACCGCATCCTGGCGCTGGTGGTCGAGCTCGCCCCCGACCAGCTCAACGTGCGTCCCATCCACCGGATCCTGTTGGGAGCCGGCTCCGACCTGCGGGAGCGGCTGGCCGGGGTCGCCACCCTCACCCCCGCCGGGCCGAACACGCCCGAGGCGTTGCGGGACCTCCTGGCGCTCATGGACGGCGCGGAGGCCCTGGGCCTGGTGGACAGCGAAGGCCTGGCGCTCGTCCGGCTGCGGCTCGACGCGCTCGCCGCCGAGCTCGACCGGCTCCCGGCTCCCCTCCGGGAGGTCGACTCGGTGCGGCTCGAGGTCGCGCTGGCGCTGGTGGGCGCCCCCGAGGAGCTCGAGTTCCACGCCGACCCGGCCGTCGTGGCCGGGAAGGTGGCCAAGGGAACGGCCGACGCCGGGGTGTTCCTGCGGGTGTCCGTCGCCCAGATCCAGGCCGTGGCCGCGGCCGGGGAGCGGATGCCGGAGAAGACGACCTACTTCTCGCCCAAGCCCCTCACGGGGATGGTGTTCCGGACCCTCGACGAATAGGTCGGCGGGGTCAGCTCCGCGGGCGGCGCGAAGCCTGGGGCTCGTCGGCCAGGCTGACTTCCCGGTTCACGGCGTGGCAGGTGCGGCAGGGCGAGAGTCCGGCTGCCCGGGCCGCCTCCTCGGTCATGGACTTGAGGCCCTCGCGACCTTCGACCAGCCGGCAGCCGGACCGGTGGTAGGCGTTGGGCCCGGCCAGGACCATCCCGCCGGACGGCTCGGCGCCGTTGCCGCTCGGGTTCCCGGTCATGCGGTCCAGGATCTTGCGCAGCTCGGCCAGGTTGGCCTCGAGCTGCACCCGGTCGGCCCGGGCGCTCTGGAGGACCATCAGCCCGACACCGATCACCACCAGGGCGAGGCCGGCGATACCCCCCGACAGGAGGTACGGGAACTGCTGGCGGATGTCGTCATAGCTGGCGGCGCCGTTCCAGCCGGTCCAGATGAGGACCAGGCCGACCAGGCAGAAGAGCAGTCCCAGCTGGCCGCCCAACTTGTTCAGGCGCAACTTCATGCCATTCCCTTTCTCATATCGTGCGGGGACACCCCGCACCCCGGGGCCATCTAGGCGGGCGTGC
This sequence comes from Acidimicrobiia bacterium, assembly GCA_050743445.1. Classification (GTDB taxonomy): domain Bacteria; phylum Actinomycetota; class Acidimicrobiia; order IMCC26256; family BP-133; genus CAWBJP01. Next base: position 9,971 of record JBOGFO010000427.1, on the reverse strand, counting down.
CGAGGTAGGTCTCCCGGAGGCTGGCGGAGTGGATCTCGTCTCCGGAGCCCTGGTACACGAGCGTGCCCTTCTCCATGATGAGGGCCCGATCGGCGTGGGGCAGCACGCCGATGTTCTGCTCGACCAGGATCACCGTGACCCCGTCGGCATTGATGCGGTCCATGACTGAGAACACCGTCTTGGTGAGCGCGGGAGAAAGGCCGAGCGACGCCTCGTCCACCAGCAGGAGCCGGGGCCGGGACATGAGGCCCCGCCCGATGGCCAGCATCTGCTGCTCCCCACCCGAGAGGGTGCCGGCGAGCTGATCGGCCCGCTCCGCCAGCCGGGGGAAGTAGTCGAAGACCAGCGCCCGGGCCTCCTCGACCTCCTGGGTCCGCTTGCGCCGGGTCCAGGCCCCGAGCCTGAGGTTGTTGGCCACCGACAGGCCCGGGAACACCCGCCGCCCCTCGGGGACCAGGGCGACGCCCAGGGCCACGCGTTCGGCGGCCGTCTTGGTGGTGATGTCGACACCGTCAAAGCGGATCGATCCCCCCTCGGGCCGCAGCAGGCCGGCGATGCTCGCCACCGTGGTGGTCTTGCCCGCCCCGTTGAGCCCGAACAGGACGGCCCGCTCACCCTGTTCGACCACGAAGGAGATGCCCATGAGCACGGGAAAGCCGTAGCCGACCCGCAGGCCGTCGACCTCGAGCAGGCTCATCCCCCCACCTCCGCCACCAGGCCCTCGACCTCGGCCTCCTCACCCAGGTAGGCCCGGACCACCTCGGGGTGGGAGCGCACCTCCTCGGGGGTGCCTTCGGCCAGCATCTCCCCGAAGTTGAGGCAGTAGACGTAGTCGCACACCTGGGCGACCAGCGGAACGTGGTGCTCGATCATGACCACGGTCAGCTCGAAGGTGCGCCGGAGCTCGAGGAGGGTGGCCCCGAAGGCGTGGGCCTCCTCGGGGCCCATCCCCGATGTGGGCTCGTCGAGCAGGAGAAGGTCGGGATCGGTGGCCAGCACGGCGGCCACCTCGACCCGCTTGAGCATGCCGTAGGGCAGCCCGGCCACGCGGGTGTCGAGCAGCGGGGCGATGCCCATGATGTCGGCCACGGCCTCGGCCCGGGCCCCGAGCTTCCGCTCGGCGGCGAAGCTCCCGGGCGTCCCCAACATGCCGGACAGAGCCGAGTACCCCGCTTCCAGGTGCTGGGCGGTGAGCAGGTTCTCCCGGACCGTCGAGCCCTTGACGAGGCCGACGTTCTGGAAGGTCCGGCCCATGCCCATGGCCGCCCGCTCGTGGACCTCGAGACCGGTGATGTCGACACCCTTGAACCGGACGCTGCCCTGGTCGGGTCGGAAGAAGCCGGTGATGAGGTTGAACAGCGTCGTCTTGCCGGCGCCGTTGGGGCCGATCACGCCCACGATCTCCCACTCGCCGGCCGACAGGGTCACGTCCCGGTTGGCCTGGACGCCACCGAAGGCGATGGAGCAGCCGCGGGCCTCAAGCACGGGCATCACTCACCCGTACCTCCGCCTCTTCGGTGCCATGGAGGCTGAAGCGGCCACCTTTGAGCCACCGCTGGACGGGCCGGATCTGCTGGCCGATGCCGCCCGGGTGGGTGGTGAGGGTGAAGAGCAGGAGCAGCGGCCCGATGACGATCGGGGCCAGCTCTCCGGGCAGGTCACGGAAGGGTTGGATGGCGTTGATCGCACCGTCGAGGTTGACCTTGTCGAACACCAGGTAGTCGATGATGGAGAAGAAGGCGGAGCCGATGACCACGCCGGCCCGGCTCCGCAGGCCTCCGACCACGGTCATGAGCACGAAGATCAGGGCGAGCTGGAAGCTGAACTGGTCGAGCACCACCGAGGTCACGTTGTGGGCCAGGAGGGCACCGCCCAGACCGGCGAAGACGCCCGCCACCATGAAGGCCATCAACGTGTACACCTTCACGTCGGTTCCGAAGGTGGCCGCCACGCGGGGGTTCTCCCGGAGGGCCAGCAGCGCCCGGCCGCCCTTGGTCTTCATGAGCCGCCAATCCACCCAGATCACTGCGCCCAGAAAAGCGAGGCAGAGGTAGTAGTACCGGTAGTCGCTGGCGAACATCGCCGGCTTGGGCGCGGGCTGGCCGGCGGACCCGCCGGTGAGGGCCTGGATGTTGAACAGCGTGTCCTGGGCCATGAGGCCGTAGGACAGCGTGACCAGGGCGAAGTAGAGGCCGGTGACGCGCAGGCTGACCGCCCCCAGGACCAGCGCCTGGAACGCGCCGACGATCATGGCCAGGGCCACAGCGGCGAAGAAGGGCTGGCCGTGGACGGTCACCAGGTAGGCGGAGGTGAAGGCCCCGATTCCGACGAAGGCCTGGTGGCCGAGGGAGATCTGCCCGGTGTAGCCGAGCAGCACGTTGAGGGACAGGCCGATGATGGCGTAGATCACCGCCTGGCTGTAGATGTTGGCTTCCACCGGATCCCGCAGGAGCGGGATGACGAAAACCACGACGGCGATGGCCACCCACACGAGGCCCCGGGCCACCCATCCGCCGGGCGAGGGGGAGAACGGCGGGACCGTCTCGACCACGATGTTCTCGGCTCCGACCACCTCGACTTCGACCACTTCGGTCTCGGGCGGGGCCAGGCCATCGGGAGCCGGGTCGGCGTGGTTGTGGTTGCGCAAGCGGCTGGAGACGGCGCGCAGCATGCTCACGAGGCCGCCTTGCCCAACAGGCCCTGGGGCCGGACGGCCAGCACCCCGACGAGGAGCAGGAAGACGGCCAGGGTCCCCTGCCCCGGGATCGAGGAGAAGGCGGGCTCCCCGACGGCGAAGGCCTGGACCACACCCACCACCACGCCGCCCACGAAGGCTCCGGGCAGGCTGGTCATGCCTCCCAGCACGGCGGCCGTGAAGGCTGGGATCAACGTCGAGCCGGTGATGAACCCGGGCCCGAAGTTCTGCACCACCCCGGCCGTCAGCACTCCACCCAGCCCGCCGAGGATGGCGGCGAGGCCCCACACGAGACCGGACAGGCGCCGCACACTGATGCCCATCAGCTCGGTGGCCGTCGGCTCCTGGCTCACGGCCAGGATGGCCAGGCCGAGGTTGGTGCGGGAGAAGAACAGGGCCAGGCCGATGGCCAGCAGGATCAGCGTGGCCAGGATCAGCATCCGCTGGTCGGACACCTTGATGCCCAGGACCGAGACGCGGTCGAAACGACCGAGGGCGGGTTGGATGAACCGGAGGCGGGCCTCCCCGAGCCAGATCTCCGTGCCGATGGCGAGGAGCGATACCCCGGCGGTGGCCACCAGCAGGGTCACCTTCGGGGCGTCGAACAACCGCCGGATGATCAGCCGCTCGGTGAGCAGGCCCATGGCCAGGGCGGCGACGAGAGCGAGGACCATCGCCAGCGGGTACGGGACACCGTTGGCGAGGGCGCCCCACAGGGCGTAGACGGCGACGGTGCCGAACTCGCCCTGGGCGAAGTTGAACACCCCCGACGACTTGTAGATGAGGACCAGCCCCAGGGCCACGAGCCCGTAGCCCGCCCCGGTGATGAGCCCGATGACGAGCGCCTGCTCAGACCCGTTGAGGGCCAACGCCAGCACCGCCGCCACGGCCACGGCGGTGCCGCTGAGCGCCCCCCGATGGGCGAGGACGGCTGTCACTCCGACCTAGAAGCCGGTGGCGAAGGTGGCCAGCGTCTTATACCGGCGAGCCGAGCAGTCGGCCTCGAGGAGGTGCATGGACTTCGCCCCGAAGCGGATGCTCCCCGTGTAGCTCACCGTCGGATAGACGTTGGAGTTGAACTCCTGGCCCGACGTGAGGGTCGACAGGAAGCTCTGGCGGGAAAGGTCCTGGCCGGTGGCCTCGAGCATCCGGTGGAGCACCTTGTTCAGGCCCCACTCCGCCAGGCCGATGTCGTCGCCCTCGCCCCCGGCGTACTTGGCGTAGGCCTTCTTGTAGTCGGGGTCGAGCTTGTCGATGGCGTCGAGCTGGGGGAAGGGAGAGAGGAACTTGGCCGCGCCGATGGCCGGGCAACCGGCTTCGGCCACGATGTTGAGGCCATTGGTCACGCCCGGGCCGATGTAGATGGGCGAGTAGGCCTGGGCCTGGGCGTTGGTGGCGAGCTTGATGAAGACCACCGGCGACGTGAGGATGTTCACGATCTCGGCGCCCGACGTGCGCAGCTGGTTGGCTTCGGAGAGCAGCTCGGAGTCGGAGGCGTTCTTGCCGATTCGGCTGTTGCGCACGATCTCCAGGCCGGCGTCCTCGGCGGCCTTGGTCATCGCCCGCTGGGTATCGTTGAGTGCCGGGGTGTCGTTGATGACGATGGCGACCTTGGTCTTGCCGATCTTGTTCTTGGCCAGCTGGGCCAGCAGCGGAGCCTGTTGGGCGTAGGTCTGGGACACGGCGAAGTAGGTGTTGAGACCGGTGAGGCCGTCCTCGTTGACCCCGCCGGACAGGTAGGGCACGCCACTGGCGGCGGCGTAGCGGGCGCAGGCGGTGATCTGCTCGGAGCCGGCCGCCCCGATCAGGGCGAAGACGTTCTCCTGCTCGACCATCTCCCGGCACACCTGCACGGCCCGGGACGGGTTGAACTGGTCGTCCCGGAAGACGATCTCGACGTTGCGGCCGAAGATCCCGCCCTTCTCGGCGATGTGCTTCCAGTAGACGTCCTTGCCCTTGTCGAAGGCGTTCTGGGGGAAGGGGGCGGCACCGGTGACCGGGGCGTGGATACCGATCTTGATGACCTTGTCGGTGACGCCCGTCCGATCGACGTTGGCACTGGGGGCCGGCGCCGCGGGCCCACCGCCGGCAGGCGGCGCCGGGGCCTGCTGGTTCGGATCGGGAGCCGGGGCCGGCGAGGCGGCGGTGCCCGGCTGGGCCTGGCCGGACCGGGCCGCGGCCGTGGTGGGCGAGGCCGGCTTGGCCGTCGACGGCGTGGCCGGGCTGGCCGGAGCCTGGCCGGCGGTGGCCCCGGCGTCGGCGCCTCCGCCGGCGGCCGGGTCGGCGCTCGTGTCCGGGGTCGACGCCGTACCCGGGTCGGAGGTCGCTCCGTCGTCGGTGGAGTTCTGCTCGCTCGGCGCCGGGGCGGCGGAGGAGTCCTTGGTTTCGCTCTTCTGACCGCATGCGGCGGCGACGAGCAGGACCAGGAGTAGGGCGGCGCAGCGAATGGGACGCTTCATGTTCACACTCCTGTGTGTGCGTTCAGAGCAGGGCGCTGTCGCCGGACTGGCGACGGGCGAGAGCACGGGAGAGCCCGCCGGCACGGGGCCAGGATGGGAGCGGGCGACCCCCGGGACCGAGGATGAGGCCGACAAGGAGGGCCAGCCCCAGCGCGATCGGCACGAGCAGGATGGTCGGGGCGGGAATCTCCTCCCAGAACCCGACGACAGGTTGGACCCGGAGCGGCTCGTTCGCCGGAGCCGGGGCGTCAGAGGGGGCGGCCACGAGCTCGGTGGTCGCCGGGGCGTCGATGCCGGCCGGCTGTGGCTCATAGCCCGGGACGGCCGGCTGGCCGGTGGAGAACGCAAGCGGGTCCGACAGGAAGGCGCCGGCGGCCGTCACCGGGGCCGCGTAGGGCACCTCGGTGAGAGGGGCGGTGGACTCCGCGGAGCTGGGCGGTAGGAACGAGCCGTCGGGGGCGATCTCGAACTGGGACCCCGGATCCGTCGTTCCGTCCGGGGCGGCGCTGGCCACCATCTCCACCACCACGTTGCCCGTGTCGAAGTCGCTCCACGACAGCTGCATCGGGGCGGGCGAGGTGGCAGCGTCGAGCCCGAGGACCACGCCGTTCTGAGCCAGTGGGGCGAAGGGGTCGGTCCACTGGGTGCCCAGCCCGGTGAGATCGAAGGTCCAGGTGCCGTCGTCGCCCCGGACGCCTTCGGTCGAGAACAGCTCGCAGTCCGACAGGGGCCGGTCACGCCAGGCGGCGTTCTTGCCCGGGCCCCAGGGGGTGGTGGCCGCGCAGGCGAACACCTTGGCCGCGCCGGCGTTGATGTGACCACCGGGGGATTCCTCGAGGATCAGCTGCAGGGAGCTGACGAGCCCACCGGGGGGGAGATCCACCTGGATCCCCACCGCGGCCACGAAGGCGGCCTGACCACCGGCGACGGCCACGGCGATGGCGTCGGCCGGCACGGTGGGCGGGGCCGGCACCGGGGGCGCGACGGTGCGGAGTGGGTTGCCTTCCGGCTCTCCCTCCTGCGGTCCCTGGAGGCGGTTCCACCAGCCGTCCTGGGTCGCCACGGCCGATCCGGCGGTGCCCGCGTCAGTGGTGCCAGCGTCGTCGAGCGCCCCCACCGGCAGCACCGGTGCGGCGACGGCGAGCAGGGAGAGCACCACCACAGCCAGTAGCGGGCCGGTGTGGCGCCCCCAGCGGCGCGACAAATCGGGCATCACGGATAAATGGTACTCGTCAGTATCTTGTTGGCCCAATGCGGGCATACTTCCCCCGCGGGCCGGCGATCACACCTCGGAGCGGGTCAGACGTCCCAGGTGGAGCCCGAATTGAGCAACGCCTCCAGGTCTCCGTGGCCCTCGCGTTCCTGGGCGGCGGCGATCTGGTGGTTCATGGCGTCGCCGTAGACCGGCCGGTGCACAGCCCGGAACACACCCACCGGAGTGGGCTGGTTCGGGGCGTCGGCCAGCCGGGAGAGACAGAAGGCGAGCGAGGGGTCGGGGCGCGCCTCGTCATGGACGAGGAGCCGCTCCTCCCCGACCGCGGCCACGTCCACGATCTCGGTCTCGCCGCCGGCGTTCATGATCACGCCGCGCTCGCTCTCGCGCCCGAACCGGATCGGCTGGCCGTGATGCAGGTCGATGAGCATCTCGGCCCGGGCGTCGCGGGCGGTGATGGCCTCGAAGGCACCGTCGTTGAAGACGTTGCAGTTCTGGTAGACCTCGACGAAGGCGCTGCCGTGGTGGGCCTGGGCCCGCCGGAAGATCTCCTGCATGTGCTTGCGGTCCATGTCGTGGGTCCGGGCCACGAAGGTCGCTTCCGAGCCGATGGCCAGCGAGATCGGGTTGAAGGGGTGGTCGATCGAGCCGAAGGGCGTCGACTTGGTCACCTTGCCGACCTCGCTGGTGGGCGAGTACTGGCCCTTGGTCAGCCCGTAGATCTGGTTGTTGAACAGGACGATGGTCAGGTCGACGTTGCGCCGGAGGGCGTGGATGAGGTGGTTGCCGCCGATGGAGAGCCCGTCCCCGTCGCCGGTGATGACCCAGACGTCGAGGTCGGGCCGGGCCACGGCGATGCCGGTGGCGATGGCCGGCGCCCGGCCATGGATGGAGTGCAGCCCGTACGTGTTCATGTAGTACGGGAACCGCGAGGCGCACCCGATCCCGGAGACGAACACGAGGTTCTCCGGCCGGACGTCGATCTCCGGCAGGAGGAACTGGACGGCGGCCAGCACCGAATAGTCGCCGCAGCCGGGGCACCAGCGGACCTCCTGATCCGACTGGAAGTCCTTCCTGGCCAGCGCCACCGGCTCGCCGGCGGCATGGCCGTCACCATTGCCGTTGCCGTGCCCGTTGGTGGCCATCCCGTTGCCCGTCACCGGTGTGGTCTCGCTCATCAGTCCACCAGCTCCATGATCTTCGATTCGATCTCCGCCGCCCGGAAGGGCACGCCCTTCACCTTGTTCAGGCTGACGGCGTCGACGAGGAACTCGGCCCGGATCAGCCGGGAGAGCTGTCCCATGTTCATCTCGGGGACGAGGACCCGGTCGTAGCGGGAGAGCACCTCCCCCAGGTTCCGGGGGAAGGGGTTGAGGTGCATCAGGTGGGCCCGGGCCACCTTGCGGCCCCGGACCCGGACCCGGCGGATCCCGGCCTGGATGGATCCCCAGGTCGAGCCCCAACCCAGCACCAGCAGGCGGGCCCCCTCCTGGTCGTCCACCTCGAGCTCAGGGATGTCCTCGGCGATGCCCGCCACCTTGGCGGCCCGCAGGCGGGTCATCCGCTCGTGGTTGTCGGGGTCGTAGGAGACGTTCCCCGTGCCGTCCTCCTTCTCCAGGCCGCCGATTCGGTGCATCAGGCCGGGGGTCCCGGGAATGGCCCAGGGCCGGGCCAGGGTGGCGGGATCGCGAAGGAAGGGCCAGAAGTCCTCGCCGTGGTTCGGCTCGGTGGCGAAGCGCACCGAGATGTCGGGCAGCTTCGTCAGGTCGGGCAGCCGCCAGGGCTCGGCCCCGTTGGCCAGGTACCCGTCGGAGAGAAGGAAGACCGGGGTGCGGTACTTGAGGGCGATCCGGGTCGCCTCGATGGCGGCGTCGAAGCAGTGGGCGGGCGAGTAGGCGGCCACGATGGGAACTGGGGCCTCGCCGTGCCGGCCGTACATGACGTGGAGCAGGTCGGCCTGCTCGGTCTTGGTCGGGAGACCGGTGGAGGGGCCGCCCCGCTGGATGTCGACGATGATGAGCGGCAGCTCGAGGGAGAGGGCGAGCCCGATCGTCTCCGACTTGAGGTCGATCCCCGGTCCCGAGGTGGTGGTGACCCCCAGCTGGCCGGCGAAGGAGGCCCCGAGGGCGGCGCCGATGCCGCCGATCTCGTCCTCGGCCTGCATCGTCCGCACCCCGAAGGACTTGTGCTTGGACAGCTCGTGGAGGATGTCGGAGGCGGGGGTGATGGGGTAGGAGCCGAGGAACATCTGCAGGCCGGACTGCTTGGCCGCGGCCAGGAGCCCGTAGGCCAGGGCGGTGTTCCCGGTGATGTTGCGGTACCGGCCCTTGGGGAGGACCGCCGGGAGGACCTCGAACGCCACCTCGAACAGCTCGGCCGTCTCCCCGAAGTTGAACCCGGCCTTGAAGGCAGCCAGGTTGGCGTCCCGGACGATGGGCTTGGCAGCGAAGCGCTGCTCGATCCAGTCGATCACGGGCTCGAAGGGGCGCGAGTACATCCACGAGATGAGCCCGAGGGCGAAGAAGTTCTTGGAGCGCTCGGCATCCCGGGGCTTCGCCCCCGTGTCCTTGGCCGCCTCCAGGGTGAGCGAGGTCATGGGGACCTCGTAGACCGTGAACCCGTCGAGGCTGCCGTCCTCCAGCGGGTTGGAGGCGTAGCCCGCCTTCTCCAGGTTGCGGGCTACGAAGGTGTCGACATTGACGATGACGGTGGCGCCGGGCAGCAGGTCCCGCAGCGTCGCCTTGAGGGCCGCCGGGTTCATGGCGATGAGCACGTTGGGGGTGTCGCCCGGCGTGAGGATGTCGTGGTCCGAGATGTGGACCTGGAACGCGGAGACGCCGGCCACGGTTCCGGCCGGCGCCCGGATCTCGGCCGGGTAGTCGGGGAGGGTGGCGAGGTCGTTGCCGAAGGCGGCAGATACCTCGGTGAAGCGGTCGCCGGTGAGCTGCATCCCGTCGCCGGAGTCGCCGGCGAAGCGGATGACCACCCGGTCGAGAGGCTCGCGGCCCCGGGTAGAGGGGATGGTTTCTGAGCCCATGGTCACCTCGGTCTCGGCAGAGCAGGCGTCGTTGCGTGGCAAGCCGCGGCGCGCGGGGCGCCGATCTCCGATCATACCGGCGGAGCCCGGAGATCCGGGCCTGCCGCCAGAGCTAGCCTGTGCCCATGAACGAGGAGCAGACCCAGAAGATGCGTGATGGGGCCGGGTTCATCGCCGCCCTCGACCAGAGCGGCGGCAGCACCCCCAAGGCCCTCAAGCTCTACGGCATCCCCGAGGATGCCTACTCGGACGACGAGGAGATGTTCGACCGGATCCACGACATGCGGACCCGCATCATCAAGAGTCCGAGCTTCAACGGCGACCGGATCCTGGGCGCCATCCTCTTCGAGAAGACGATGGACCGCCAGATCGACGGGCTCGACACCGGCGACTACCTCTGGTCCAAGAAGAACGTCGTTCCCTTCTTGAAGATCGACAAGGGCATCGAGGCCGAAGCCGACGGCGTCCAGCTCCTGAAGCCGATGCCGGACCTCGACGCTCTGTTGGAGCGGGGCGTGGCCCGCAACATGTTCGGCACCAAGGAGCGGTCGGTCATCAAGACCGCCG
>JBOGFO010000426.1:0-4695 GCA_050743445.1 Acidimicrobiia bacterium | reverse complement strand
GTCGTCGTTGAGCACCTCGCAGATCACGGCGCAGGGGGCCTTGCCGGCGAGCCGGGCCAGGTCGACGGCGGCCTCGGGGTGGCCGGGGCGGGTCCGCACGCCCCCAGGGCGGGCCCGGAGGGGGAAGACGTGACCCGGCCGGATGAAGGCGTCGGGCCGGGACCAGGGGTCGAGGACGGCCCGGATGGTGGCGGCCCGGTCGGCGGCGGAGATCCCGCTGCCGACCGACGTGTGGTCGATGGACACCGTGAAGGCGGTGTCACATCCGGCGGATCCATCGGTCACCATCGGCCCGACGCCGAGGCGGTCGAGCCGGGCACCGTCGCACGGCATGCACACCAGGCCGCGGCCCTGGCGGAGCATGAAGGCGATGGCCTCGGGGGTGATGCATTCGGCGGCGATGGTCAGGTCGGCCTCGTCCTCGCGGTCACAGCCGTCGGAGACCAGGACCATCTCGCCCTGCCGGAGCCGGCGGAGGGCTTCGGCGACCATGTCGAGTCCGTTCCCGGCGCCGCTCACCGGCCCGCCGCCGGAAGGAGGACCACCATGCGGCAACCGGTGGGTGTCCGGCGCTCGGCCCGGATGTCGCCGCCGTGAAGGTCGACGATCCATCGGGCGATGGCCAGACCCAGGCCCGCCCCTCCGTGACTGGATGAGCGGGCCGTGTCGGCCCGGTAGAAACGTTCGAACACTCGGTTCGCCTCCTCGTCGGGAATACCGGGACCTTCGTCGCACACCTCGATCGCCACCCAGTCGGGGACACCCCGGCTCCCGGGCCAGTCGTCGGGGACGCCCCGACCCGGGCCCCGTTCGGAGCGGGCCGACACCTCGACCCGGCCCCCGGCGGGGGAGTGGCGCACTGCGTTCTCCAACAGGTTGGCCAGGACCTGGTGGACCCGTTCCGGATCACCGTCGGCGGAGAGCCCGGGCTCGGACACGGCCACCGACACCTCTACGTCGGGAGAGTTGAGCCTGGATTCGTCCACCGCGTCCTCGAGCACCGGCCGCACCTCGAAGGGCCGGCGCTGGAGGGGGATGGCCCCCGACTCGAGCTTGGACAGGTCGAGCAGCTGGGTCACGAGCCGGCCCAGGCGCTCCACCTGGCGGAGCATGGTCCGGAGCTGCTCGGGCCCGGGTGGCTCCACCCCGTCGACCAGGTTCTCCAACCCCGCCTGGAGGGCGGTGATGGGAGTGCGCAGCTCATGGGAGACGTTGGCCACCAGGTCGCGGCGCATCCGGTCGACCTCGGCCAGCTCGGCGGCCATGGCGTTGAAGGAGCGGGCCAGCTCGCCCACCTCGTCGCGGGAGCTCGCCGTCACCTGCCGCCCGTAGTCGCCCCGGGCCATCGCCCGGGTGGCGGCGGCCATCTCCCGGAGGGGCGAGGTCATGCCCCGGGCCAGCAGCTGGACCATCACCATGGACAGCCCGCCGGCGGCCAGGGCCGAGAAGATCGGGGAGACCCCGGCCCGGGTTCCGCCGCCGACCACGAGCACGGTGACGGCCACCCCGGCGACGATGACGACACCGAGCTTGTATTTGATGGAGGGCAGCCGGTCGAGGGGTCTCACGCCCCGGATCCCTCGGGCTCGCCGGCGGCGTAGCCGACGCCGTGGACGGTGCGGACCACGTCGGGGCCGAGCTTGCGCCTCAGAGCCTGGACGTGGGAGTCGACGGTGCGGGCGCCGAAGCCGTCGCGGTAGCCCCAGACCTGGGCCAGGAGCTTCTCCCGGGTGAAGACCATCCCGGGGCGGCCGGCGAGGAGGGCGAGGATGTCGAACTCGGTGGGGGTGAGGTGGACGGGTTCGCCGTCCCGGTGGGCGCGGCGGCTGGCCGGGTCGAGCTCCACCGGGCCGATCCGCAGCACGGGGGTCGTCGCCGCCGCCTCCGCGGGCGCGGGACGGGCGACACGGCGCAGGATGGCGTGCACCCGGGCCACCAGCTCCCGGGGTGAGAACGGCTTCGTGAGGTAGTCGTCGGCGCCCACCGCCAGCCCGACGAGGAGGTCGGTCTCGGAGTCGCGGGCCGTGAGCATGAGCACCGGAACAGGGTGGTTGCGCTGGATGCGCCGGCACACCTCGAGACCGTCGAATCCGGGCAGCATCAGGTCGAGGACGACCAGGTCGGGCCGCAGGCGCTCGACGAGGGCGACGCCGGAGGGCCCGTCGCCGGCCACCTCGACGGTGAAGCCCTCGCTGCGGAGGCGGGCGGCGACGGCGGCGGCGATGGGTTCCTCGTCCTCGATGACGGCCACGGTCCGTGGGGTGGGCAGGGCGGCGGGGGTCATGGCGCGGTCACGGACCGAGGATAAGAAACGGGGGTGACGGAATCCCGGGTGGGATGTGGAGATTTGCCGGAGATCGGGATTTCAACCCCGGCTCCAGGCGCGGGCCAGGAGCTCGGTGACCTGGTGGTCGTCCACCTGGGAGAAATCCTCGTACCACAGGCCCACGGCGTGGAAAGCGGTGGGCCGGAGCGAGCACACGACCTCGTCGGCCACCGCCGCCATGGCCTCACAGGTCTCGGTGGCGGCGACCGGCACGGCCACCACCAGATGGGCGGGGGACTGCCGGCGGACGGCGGCGGCGGCCGCCCGCATGCTGGCCCCGGTGGCCAGGCCGTCGTCGACCAGGATCACCGTCGCCCCCGACAGGTCGAGTGGGGGGCGGTCGCCCCGATAGGCCGCTTCCCGGACGGCGAGCACCTCGGCCTCGGAGCGCGTCACGGCCTCCACCTCGGCCGGGGCGATGCCGAGGTGATCGACCACCGGGTGGTTGACGACCCGGATGCCGCCGCTGGCGATGGCCCCCATGGCCAGCTCCTCCTGGCCGGGCACCCCGAGCTTGCGGACCAGGAAGACGTCGAGCGGAGCGTCGAGCGCCGCGGCCACCTCGTAGGCCACCGGCAGCCCGCCCCGGGGTAGGCCCAGCACCACCAACTTGGGCCGGCCGGCCAGGTGCGCCAGATCGCCGGCCAGGGCCCTGCCGGCGGCGGCCCGATCCGGGAAGCGGGACCCTCCCCTCAGGGCGCTGGCGAGGTGGGCCCGCAGCCGATTGGTCATGATGACCCCTTCTTTACCCGCGCCCGGGTGTCTGCACCAGCGCCGGCGGGTACGAGGCGGCCAGACATGGAGACCCACGAGCCGGATATCGACGCCCCCACCGCCTTCGTCTTCGCGCCCGATCCCATCCTCACGGTGACCGTCGAAGCCGGTCATGACGGTGACGAGATCCACCTCCATGCCGGGGGCCAGGGGGTGTGGGTGGCGAGGATGCTGGGGGCCCTGGGGGTGAAGGTGTCGATCGGTGCGCCCTTCGGCGGGGAGACGGGCCTGGTGCTCAGGAACCTGGTCGAGTCCGAGGGGTTCACCCTCCGCCCGGTCGAGACCCAGGGCGGCAACGGCGCCTACGTCCATGACCGCCGGGATGGGGACCGGGTGACGGTGGCCGAGACGGCCTGCCGGCCCCTCTCCCGTCACGAGGTCGACGAGCTCTACGGCGCGGCCCTGGTCGGAGGGCTCGAAGCCGGGGTCTGCGTCCTGGCCGGGCCGGGGACCTGGGACCCGCCCGTGGTCCCACCCGACATCTACCGCCGCCTCGCGCACGACCTGCGCAGCAACGGTGCCCGGGTGGTCGCCGACCTGACCGGTGAGCCGCTGGCCTGCGCCCTCGAGGGAGGCGTCGACGTGCTCAAGGTCAGCCACGAGGAGCTGATCGCCGACGGCCGGGCCGGCGGAGAAGAGACGGAGGAGCTCATCGGGGCCATGAGCCTGCTGTGGGAGGAGGGTGCCGGCCTCGTCGTGGTGACCCGCGCCGAGAAGCCGGCCCTGGCCCTGGTGGAGGACCGGGTGGTCGAGGTGGGCCCGCCCCAGCTCGAGCCCGTCGACCACCGTGGGGCGGGCGACTCCCTGACCGCCGGCCTGGCCGCCGGCCTGGCCTTCGGGCTCGGTCTGGCCGACAGCCTGCGCCTGGGTGCCGCCGCCGGTGCCCTCAACGTCACGCGCCGGGGGCTGGCCACCGGCGACCGGCGCGAGATCGAACGCCTGGCCGAACACGTCGAGCTCCGGGATCTGGCCGGCACCGGACCGGATCCGGTGGCCCAGGGGAGGGACCGATGACCGATACGGAGCCCGTCACCAATGTCTCTCCCGGCGAGCTCTCCAGCCGCACGGCTCCCGACGAGCGCCACCCCGACCGGCCCGAGAGGGGCCTGCGCTGCCTGGTGACCAATGACGACGGCATCGCCAGCCCGGGCATCGCCGCCCTGGCCCGGGTGGCGGTCGGCGCCGGCCTCGACGTGGTCGTGGCCGCCCCCCTGCGCGACACCTCGGGCGCCAGCGCCTCGATCACCGCGGTGGAGGAAGAGGGGCGCTTCGTGGTGGAGCCCCGGTCGCTGCCCGGCCTGGAGGGATGTGACGTCTACGGGGTCGGCGGCCTTCCGGCCTTCATCGCCCTCACCGGCTGCCGGGGCGCGTTCGGTCCGGTGCCCGACGTGGTGCTCTCGGGCATCAACCACGGGCCGAACACCGGCTTCGCCGTCCTCCACTCGGGCACGGTGGGGGCGGCGCTCACTGCGTCAACCCACGGCGCCCGGGCCATGGCCGTCTCCCTGCACTCGGGTGCCCACATCCGGGTGCCGGAGCACGCCGGCACCCCGCACTGGGAGACGGCGGCCGAAATCGCCCGGCAGCTGCTGCCC
>JBOGFO010000425.1:0-4334 GCA_050743445.1 Acidimicrobiia bacterium | reverse complement strand
CACTTCGAGATAGGGCCACAGCACCGGCAGGGCGGCCAGCAGTCCCAGCGCCGTGCCCACCCCGGCCCGCCACACCTGGGGCCACGCCTGGCGGCGCAGGCGGGCCGTCTCCCAGAGGGCCCAGACCGCCACGGCCACCATGGTCATGAGGGCGGCGGTGAACGAGCTCCACCACGCCCAGGCGACGAGCAGGGCCAGGACCCCCACCAGCCGCCATGATCGCCGCCGGCCGAGGCGGAGCAGCACCACCAGGACGAGGGGGGCGACGTGCAGGGCGAGGACGTGGACGTGGCCCAGGGCCGCTGACGACAGCCGGAAGGGGACGACGGTGTAGGCCGTGCCGGCCACCAGCGCCGCCCCCCGTGACCCGGTCACCTCGCGGGTGAGGAGGTAGACACCGAAACCGCCGGCGGCCAGGACCAGGAGGATCTCGAGGTTCAGGGTCAGGAGGGCGTTGCCCGTCAGCCAGAAGACGGGGGCCAGGGGGAGGGAGACACCGAGGTGGTTCTCCGAATATGCGAGCGTGAGGGGCTCGGGATGGAACATGTTGGCGTCGAAGAGGTGCAGGGGTTGGTGGACGATGGCGTGGGCCGCCCAGGCGAAGCGCCAGGCGATCTCCAGGGGGTCGCCCAGGTTGCCGACCACGTGGGTGGGGGCGTGGGCGGCCAGGGGCCAGGTGGCGTAGGCGGCCACCAGCAGGCACCAGGCGAAGGCGGCGAGGTGGGCCAGGAGCGGCCGGCGGTTCACCGCCCCCGGGGGCCGACCCGGCAGCGCAACAGCGTCCACAGGGCGCTGAAGCCGTCCTTCCAGGTGATCTTCTTGCCCTCGTCGAACTCCCGGCCGGTGTAGGAGATGGGGACTTCGTAGATGCGTTCCCCGGAGCGGAGGATCTTGGCCGTCACCTCGGGCTCGAAGCCGAACCGATCCGAGGTGAGGGTGATGCCGTCGAGCACCCGGCGGTCGAAGAGCTTGTAGCAGGTCTCCATGTCCGACAGCGTCGTGTTGTACAGGGCGTTGGTGACCAGCGTGAGGGCCCGGTTGCCCACCCAGTGCCAGAACAACATGTTGCGCCGCTCGCCGGTGAAGCGCGACCCGTACACCACCCGGGCCCTGCCCTTGAGCACCGGGGCGAGGAGCTTGGGCCAGTCGTCGGGGTCGTATTCCAGGTCGGCGTCCTGGATGAGGACGAGGTCGCCGGTGGCGTGGGTCAGACCGGTGCGGATGGCCGCCCCCTTGCCCCGGTTCTCGGGGTGGAGGATGACCCGCACGGTGGAGTCCTCCAGCTGGGGGAGCACGTCGCGGGTCCCGTCGGTGCTGCCGTCGTCGACCAGCACGATCTCCCGGTCGAGGGGCAGCTCGACCGCCCGGGCGCGGCGGATGATCTCCACCACCGTGGTGCGCTCGTCGTAGACGGGCACGATCACCGAGAGCTTCTTGTAGGAGTTGGCGCGCGGGCCACTGTCGCCGACGGGGGGAACTTGGGACACGGGCGACTCTAGTCAGCCGCCGGTCGTGCGCTTGGGATCGGTCGCTACGACTAAGCTAGACTAAGTCCATGATCGTGAATATCCACGAAGCCAAGACCCACCTCTCCCGGCTGGTGGAACGGGCCGCCGCCGGAGAGGAGATCATCATCGGGAAGGCGGGGCGGCCGATGGCCCGGCTCGTGCCCTACGTCGAGCGCCGGCTGCGTCGCGAGCCGGGTCGCTGGAAGGGTCGGGTGCGCGTCGCGTCCGACTTCGACGCCACGCCCGCGGAGGTCGTGGCCGGGTTCGAGGGAACATGAGCCTCCTCCTCGACACCCACGTCATCCTGTGGTGGCTCGAGGGCAGCACGCTGCGCGAGGAGGTGGTCGATCGGATCGCCCATCCGGGGACGCTGGTGGTGGTCAGTGCCGCGTCCATCTGGGAGGCGGCGATCAAGCAGATGTTGGGGAAGCTCGACGTCCCGGAGTCGCTGACCGGCGCCGTTCTCGACGAGGGTTTCGAGCCCCTGCCGATCACCTTCGACCATGCCGGACGAGCCGGAGCCCTCCCCCCGCATCACCGCGATCCCTTCGATCGCATGCTCATCGCCCAAGCTGCGGTCGAAGGGCTCACCATCGTGACCCACGACCTCGCCTTCGACGCCTACGAGGTGGACGTGCTCCGAGCCTGACACCGACCCCCGTTTCGCACGTTCGCAGAGAACCACACGGTGTACTCGTGACCGCCGCTTACGTCGGTGCTGCGGTGGCGGGGAAGGATGTCGGTCATCGGGGCTTCGGTCGCGACCGTCTCCCCCAGCCCTGGAGACGGTGCTCACGGCACAGAGCCCTAAACCCGCCTTCCCAAACCGTTACCGGAGCCGGTAACATCTTGTAGTGCCGAAGATCAGGCGTGGTGGCTTCATTTTTCTTGGGTGGATGGGCGACCACAGCCCGCGGCACGTGCACGTGTATCGGGACGGGAAGCTGGTCGTGAAGTGGGATCTGGACAGCTGGCAGCCGATCAAGGGTGAGGCGTCGGCACGGATCCGGCGGCTTCTGGGTGAGCTCGTGAGAGAGGGAAGGCTATGAAGATCCTGAAGGTGGCGCTGAACAATCGCAGGCATCTCTTCGAGGTCGCAACGCGGCGACGGAACTTCGTTTTCCCCTATGCCAAGGCCGACCCGGCTCCGTCCGCCGCCGATCGGGTTGTGGAGGTGTTCGTGGACCCAGAGCTGGGTCGTGAGGCGTTTACGTTCCGGCTCGCTTCCGGCGCCGAGGGCAGCGTGCACATGGATTCCGTCCTCGAGTACAACCAGGACCCGTCGTACATGGCTGATCTCGCTCTGTACCGGCTGACTCAGGAGGCCCGAACACGCTTCGAGACCTCCGGGCTGTCGATCCGTCAGGTGGCACGATCACTCGGGACGTCCCCGACTCAGCTCTACCGCATCCTCGATTCGACGAACTACTCGAAGTCTCTGCGCCAGCTGATGGCTCTGCTGTATCTGCTTGGCTGCGACGTCGATGTCGAGGTCAGGGAGCGCCCCGGTCGTGCCGCCTCCTGAAGGTTCCACCTCGTCATGGCACCCACGGGAGGCAGGACGAATCCAGCATGCGTCCTCTGTCGCCCAGATGCATCCCCGAGGCGGCAGCCCCTCAGTCGGCCCGGGCGACGAAGCAGGTGTAGTCGCTCCACTGCGCAGGGTCGGGTCGATCCACCAGTGTGCGCTCGAGGACCCGGATGATGGTGCCGAACTCGCTGTGGTCAATCCCAACGACGATGGCGCAGCCGCAGTGTGCTCGCCCTTCTTCCGCCCACCGCCTGACGATCCGTGGGAAGTCCGCCACGTTGAAGGTCACGAGAATCCGGGCCTCGACCGTCGCCATGACGAGGAGATCCTCGTCGGGCATGCCGTCGAGCTCCCGCTCCTCGTCGGCGGCCCGGACCTCGTGTCCCGCTTTCCGCAGTGCACGGGCGACGCGGCGACCCGACACGTGAGCGTCGAGCAGCAGCCGCACGCGCGATCAGCGAGTCCGAATCGACGCGACGTCGAATGTCGGAAACTCGGTTCGCAGATCTTCGAGCGGTCGGCGGTTGCGTTCGGCGGCGTCGTCGATCTCGTCCGGGAATCGCTCGCGGTAAGCCAGGGCGAGTCGGATCTGGCGCTCCGACAGGTCAGTCTCGGTCGCCATTCGCTCGACCGAACCGAAGTCCTGGTAGGCGGCGACGATCTCCCAGACGTCGAGGGCCGTGCCGATCACCCAGGCCCGGCGCTCCCAGTCGACGCCACGGAAGGCAATGCCGGGGAACAGGCGCGTCTTCAACGCCTCGGCCGCCAGGGCTTCGACCACGGCTCCCTTGCTGCGCCGGGTCCGCTTGGCCTCTTCGCTGACCATCGCCTCGACGCCAGGTGAGAGTCGCAAGCTGAAGGGTTCCGACTTCGCCATGTGGCGACTGTAGCGCAGTCATTACATTGTGCGACGGGAAATACGTCCGAGGGTGAAACCTGGCCCCATCACAATCCCGTCCAACTCGGGACCGGCTCCCCTTTTCACGTCTCCGAGCCGTCATCCGGTCAGGGCCGGGTGAGGAAGCGGAACACGGGCTTCACCCCCCGAGAGGCGGTATTGCCTGTTTCCCCACCCACAGAGGGCTCTGGGCCATGGCGAGGAGTTCCCGGTCACCCTTGCCGTCCCCGTAGGCGAAGAGGGTGAAGGGCTCAGGTCCCAGGTGCCGGCGTAAGCGGGCCGCCTTCTCCTCCGCCCTGCAGTTGCGTCCGGAGAACCGCCCGGTGAGCCGGCCGCCAGCCTCGACTTCGAGGCGCGTGGCGAGGACCGCATCCACTGCCAGGCGCTGCCCCAGGGG
>JBOGFO010000424.1:0-5186 GCA_050743445.1 Acidimicrobiia bacterium | reverse complement strand
TTCTTTTCCCGCTTCGGGGCGGCGCCGGCCGGCGCCGCGACGAGCAACAGACAGACACTGAACACGAGGAGTGAGTGGAGGAGTTTGCGCATGGCCCGGGGGTTGAGCCGCAAGGGCCCAATGCCGTCGGACCTTAACAACGAGGTTTCATTTTGGGCAATGCAAAGCCATCAATACCCCGACTTCTTGACGGAGCGCGCGTGAATGTCGTGTGTTTTCAACACGTAGCGGGCGGAACCCGCCCGACGACCCCGACCCTTCGCTCCGGAAAATAGCGAAAGATAACGTGGCCAATGATTGAATTGGCGTTTATGGGACCAAAGTGGCGACTGTCGGTACTAGCGTCAAAGTTGTCTCCGAGGATGGTGTATTCCTGACCATCGACGCCGGCCACCCGCTTGACGATCGTCCGGTTCGGTTCCCTGGGGTCGACGCAGGCCACAATGTCACCCGGCCGGGGCCGCCCGGCCCGGACCACCAGGATCCGGTCGCCGGGTTCGAGGGTGGGGGCCATGCTCTCCCCCGAGATCTCGATCCGCCGGAACCGACCGGCCGCCAGTCCAGCCAGGACCCCGAGGAGCACCGTGACCAGCAGCACCTGCCGATGACCGGGGTGCATCACGGCGCCTGCTGGGTAGATTCTCGACGCCCATGCCGCCCGGAACCGAGGAGGAAGTCAGCCATGTCCTTCACCACCCGCCTGCTCACCACCTTCGACCGACTCCGTCCGCCCCTTCCGGGCCACGCCCACTGCGACCTTCCCTGCGGCGTCTACGACCCGGCCCAGGCGCGGATCGAGGCCGAGTCGGTGAAGGCCATCCAGGAGAAGTACCAGGGCTCCGACGATGAGACCTTCCGCCAGCGCGCCGTCCTGATCAAGGAGGAGCGGGCTGACATGGTCAAGCATCACCTCTGGGTGCTGTGGACCGACTACTTCAAGCCCAACCACCTCGAGAAGTACCCCCAGCTGCACGACATCTTCTGGCAGGCGACCAAGGCGGCCGGGGACTCCAAGAAGTCCCTCGACCCCTCCCAGGGAGAGAAGCTGCTCGGGCTGATCGGCGAGATCGACAAGATCTTCTGGGAGACCAAGCAGGCCTAGGACCTCATCCCCCGCCACTCACCGGCGGGAGGACGGCCACTTCGTCTTCGGGGCGGAGCACGGTGTCGCGTCCGGCATCGGGCTCCTCCCCGTTGACCCAGACGGCGGCGGTGGCGAGCACGGCCGCGAACTCAGCCCCGTAAGTGGCGCAGGCCTGGTCGAGCAGCTCTCCCAGGCGCTCGACGGGAAATTCGTCCGACGCCCTCCCGGCCGCCTCCCGGGCCCGGGCGAACATCCGCAGGCGGGCTATGGCGCCACCTCGGCCCACCCGTCCTTGATCACGGCCTGGCCCTCGGGGTTGAGCGTCTCGAACCCGAAGCGGCTCACGCCCGGATCCGAGCCGGCGGCGTACAGCCGGGTGGTGATCTCCTGGCCCGGCAGCACCGGGCGTGAGAAGCGGACGGCCAGGCGTCGCAGTCGCTCCGGGTCTCCGGCACAGGCCTCCTCGACCACCACCCGGCCGGCGAGGGCCATGGTGCACAGGCCGTGGACGATGATCCCCGGGAGCCCGACGGAACGGGCGACGTCGCCGTCGAGATGGATGGGATTGTGGTCACCGGAGGCGTCGGCGTAGCGGAACGTCTGGTCGTCGTCGACCCGGGCCGCGACCACGGCCAGGGGCGGCGTGGCCTTCAACTCCGCCGTCAGCTTGTGCTCGGGCGGGGCGGCGCCGTCCGAATCGCCCTCGCTGACCCCCCGGAAGAACGTGGTGACGTACTGCTCGTTCACCAGCGCCCCCGAGGTGTCCCGGGATTCGGTCTTCATGAGCAGGGTGGTGCCGGTGCCCCGCACCTGCACGCCGAGGGGGGCGGCCCGGGACCGCAGGACGTCCCCGGGGACCAGGGGACGGTGGATGCGCACGTCCTGGGCGGCGTGGACGACCCGCATGATCACCTCAGGAGGCACGATCGACATGGCCGCGCCCATCATCGCCTCCCAGACCGGGACGACGGCGAAGACGGGCGGGGCCAGCACGCCGCCGGTGTGCATCGTGTTGGCGTCGTTGGTGGCGGCCGCGTAGGCGACGGCGCGGGCCGCCTCCACCTTGAACTCGGACTCGCCGGACCAGGACTCGAGGCGATTCAGATCGAAGGCCATCAGCGGCGGGCCTGGTCCTTGACGCACAGGCGGGCGCCGGGAACCGCTTCCAGGCGCTCGGCGGGGATCGTCTCACCGCACGCCTCACAGATCCCGTAGGTGCCGTCGTCCAGCTTGCGCAGCGCCCGGTCGAGATCGCCGAGCTCGGCTTCGAGCTGCTCGAGGAGCGAGAAGTCCTTCTCCCGCTCGAACGTCTCGGTGCCCAGGTCGGCCTGATGCTGGTCGTGGGACGCCAGCTCCGAGAACTGCTCGCCCTCCGACTCGCTGGTCTCGGCTTCCCGCTCCCGCACCAGCGCCTGGAGCCGAACGCGCTCCGACTCGATCAGGTCCCGCGCCTGCTTCTCCTCCATCCGGTCGAGGGTAGTTCAGCCTCACACGGAGTCGCGCAAGGCCTCCTTCCAGGCCCGGAACCGGGTGTGGACCACCCCGTCAGGGCCCTCCCCCTCACCGGATCCGTCCGGATAGATCCGGAACGTGTAGCGCCGCTCGAGGTCGTCGGCGTCGAGGGCCATGTAGCGGGCGTCGGCCTTCACCGCCGGTCCGGCCCGCCACAACAGCCAGCGCCCGATGCGGCGCTTGTAGTCCACCTGGGGGGCGCCGATGTCGGCCCCGAGGGACCGGAGCGCCTCGGGCGCTTCCACCCACCGGGTGGCGGGGATCGTGCGGTCCCGCTGCGGGGTGGGCGGCAGGTCGGCGGTGTGGCGGTCGGTGGTGACCAGAGGCCGTTCGTTCACGGTCCAGATCCTCCCACCGCCCAAATCCCCCGAAAGCAACGTGTAGCTTCAGGTCATGGCCGAACCTCTGGTGGGCATCGTGATGGGCAGCGCCACGGATCTGGAGGTCATGCGGCCGGCGGCCGATCTCCTCGACGAGTTCGGGGTGTCCCGGGAGGTGCGGGTCATCTCCGCCCACCGGGCCCCGGCCGACGCCCAGCGCTATGCCGAGGAGGCGGCCGGGCGGGGCCTGGCCGTGATCATCGCCGGCGCCGGAGGGGCGGCCCACCTGCCCGGGGTGCTGGCCGCTTCGACGCCGCTGCCCGTCATCGGGGTGCCGGTCGCGCTCAAGGCCCTGGACGGGCTCGACTCGCTCCTGTCGATCGTGCAGATGCCGGCCGGCATTCCGGTGGCCACCGTCTCCATCGGCGGGGCCCGGAACGCCGGCCTGCTGGCCGTCCGCATCCTGGCCGTCTCCGACCCGGACCTGCGCAAGGCGGTCGACGCCTGCCGGGAGGGGCTGGCGGACAAGAACCGGGAAGCCGACGCCAAGGTCCGGACGCAATTCGAATAGTCGCAGGGTTCGACTAATTGCTGCGGGCCCGCAGGGCGCGGGCCTGGGCCCGGAGCCGTTCGGCCTCCTCCGGGGACGCAACGCCGGCGGCGCCCTCGAGCGCGGCGCCGGCGGCATCGAACTGGCCGAGCGAGCCCAGCGCCCGGGCCAACGTCACCTGCTCGCCGGCCGTCATGCCCGGGATGAGCTGGCGCAGCCGCAGCACCCAGGTGGCGGACCGCAGGTCACCGGGCAGGAAGAGGCCCTGGAGGTTGATCAGCATCCGGGCGAGGATGGCGCGGGGCCCGACCGGATCGAGGTAGGCGGAGCTCCACTCGCCGGTCCCCCCCAGGCCGCGGTAGATCGCCTCACAGCCCACTTCGGTCAGGCGGGCGCCGCCGTCGAACGGATCGAGGAACACGGGCAGATCGCCCAGGTGGCGGACGATGAAGTGGCCCGGCATGCCCACCCCGGCCAGCGGCACGCCGAGGCGGCGACCGACCTCCAGGGTGACGACCGAGAGCGAGATCGGGATGCCGGTGCGGCGGTCGAGCACCTCGTGGAGGTAGGAGTTCCGGACGTCCCGGTAGTCGCCCCGGTTGCCGACGAAACCGAGGTCGTCGAAGAGGTGACGGCAGAGGCCGTCGAGCGTGGCGGCCGGGCACCCGGCGGCCAGATCGTCGAGGCGGGCCAGCTGCCGGGCCACGTCGAGACCGGGATCGGCGTGGGCGCCGATCAGCACGGCGGCCTCGCCGAGAGGGATCTCCGCCTCCGGGAGGGCCACGAGCTCGCCGAACCGCGCCGTGGCCGCATTCATAGCTAGCCCGACGCGGCCTTTTCCAGGGCGTCGTCCCAGGAGGAGGCGGCGGCGATGAGCCGCCGGTAGGCCATGAGCTGACGGGGACGGCTGAAAGCCAGCGCTCCCGTCAACCGGCCGGCCTGCCCGAAGAGGGCGACGAACCGGCCGTCGCCGGGGGATCCGTCCACCACCGCCACGTCGTCGTCGGGCGCAACCCGGCCGAGGAACTGGATCTTGGTGTCGTACTGATCGGACCAGAAGTAGGGCACGGGTGCGAACGGCTCGGCTTCGCCGGGCGCGGCCAGGAGCCGCTGGGCGGCGGCCGCTCCCTGCTCGACGGCGTTGCTCCAGTGCTCGATCCGCATCTCCTCGCCGAAGAGCCGATTGGGCCAGCGGGCGACGTCGCCGGCGGCCACCACCCCCGGGGCGGCGGTGGCGCACGTCTCGTCGCACACCACGCCGTTGCGCAGCTCCAGGCCCGATGACTCCAGCCAGCCGGTGGCGGGCACCACGCCGACTCCGACCACCACCACGTCGGCGGCCACGGACCCTCCGCCGGTCAGGCGCACCTGCTCCACCCGGCCGGTGCCGTCGAGACCTTCGACCCCCACCGAGGTGCGCAGGTCGACTCCGTGCTCCCGGTGCAGGGCGGCGCAGGCCGCCCCCATCTCGGCCGGAAACGCCCGGGCCAGCGGGGCGGGGAGCGCCTCGACGACCGTGACGTCGAGGCCCAGGACCCGGCAGGAGGCCGCCACCTCGGCGCCGATGAACCCGCCACCCACCACGCACACCCGGGGACTGCCCTCCAGCTCCTTGCGCAGGGCCAGGCAGTCCTCCAGCGTGCGGAGCACGAACACACCGGCCAGAGGTGGGGCGTCGGGGAGGGTGCGGGGCGTGGCCCCGGTGGCGATGACGAGCCCG
>JBOGFO010000423.1:0-3478 GCA_050743445.1 Acidimicrobiia bacterium | reverse complement strand
GGTTGCCGTGGGTCAGCATGGCGCCCTTGGGGCGGCCGGTGGTGCCCGACGTGTAGGCCAGCCAGGCCACGTCGTCTTCGCTCGTCTCGGGGTTGGGGGGCGCCTCCCCGAAGTGACGTTCGACCAGGCTCTCGAACTCGACCGTGCCCTCGACAGGCGCTCCCGCCACCACGTAGTTCCTGACCCCGGACAGCTTCTCGGCCAGGTCGAGGACGGTGGGGGCGGCGTCGGTGTCGAGGAGGATGGTCTCCGCTTCGCTGTCAGCGACGAGGAACAGGATCTCCTCGATGGAGTAGCGGGCGTTGAGCGGGGCCAGGGTGGCGCCCGCCTTCCACACGGCGAAGAGCGTCTCCATCAGGTCGGGCCCGTTGGTCATCATGACCGACACCCGGTCGCCGGGCCGGACGCCGAGCTCGTCGACCAGTCCGGCGGCCAGAGCGTCGGCCCGGCGGTTCATCTCCCGGTAGGTCCGGCGCTGGCGCCCGTCGTCCCACACCATGGCGATCCGGTCGGGATGGTGGCGCGCCGAGGCCGCGAGGATCTGACCCAGGTTCATACCGCCTCCTCTTCAGGGGGGGTTTGGTTCAGCTAGGCACGGGTGATGACCGGGTCCTGCACGAGCCCGAAGCTCTGCAGCACGCCGAGCAGCTCCCGGTGGCCGAAGGCCTGGCAGGCCGACGCGAAGCCCGTCCGGCGGGTGGCGCCGGCGATCAGCTGGGCGGCGGCGTAGGCGTGCAGCAGGCCGGTCTGCTTGTAGTTGCAGTTCCCGTGCAGCACGACGTGGGCGTTCCCGAGGGGTCCCGAGGCGTGGACGGAGTCGACCGAGATGTTGATGCGGGGGTTCTCCCGCGGGGGCATGGCCGGCGTCACTCCGGCCGCCTGCTCGTGGAGGACGGCCAGCTTCTGCTCGAGCTCCAGGCCCTCGACCCCGGCCAGCACGGCCTGGACGATCTGGGGCACGCCCTGCATCAGCGGACGGTTGAGCAACCCGCCGAGCACCTTCACGTTGCTGACCCGCGGGTCGCCCTTGAACCAGACGGGGTGCGAGGTGCCGCCCCAGGGCAGGGCCAGGCCGATCTCGTGCTGACCCGGGACCAGTACGTCGTAGAGCTGGCCGTCCGCCGGCCACTCCACGTACTCGTTCTCCTGGAGGTAGTACGCCTTGGACAGGGCGGCGTTGACCAGGATGGTGGCGGTCGAGGCGAGGGTCGGAGCGCCCTTCCAGAACACTTCGATGTCGAGGGTGTCGAGCCCGGGCTGCTCCAGTGCGATGTTGGCCGCGATCTCGCCGGTCGTGTACATCTGGGCGATCCCGGGCGAGAGCAACAGGCCCTGGGAGGCCATGTCGTCGCCGTACTTGGCCTGGGCCTCGAGCATCCAGTCCTGCTCACCGGTGGTGTCGCTGTAGTGGCAGCCGGCCGAGAGGCAGGCCTGGACGACCTCGTGGCCGAACTGGGCGAAGGGACCGACGGTGTTGACGACGGTCTTGGCTCCGGTGAAGAGCTTGGTCAGGGCGTCGGCGGAGTGCTCGACCTCGGCGATCTCGTAGTCGGCCGTCTCGATGCCCGGCACGTTGCGCTCCATGGAGCTGGCGAGGCGGTCCTTGCTGCGGCCTGCTGCAATGAACGGGAGGTTGAGCTCCCGCAGGTATTCGCAGACGAGCCTCCCGGTGTATCCCGAGGCCCCATAGACGACGACGGGCTTGGTGCTCATGTCATCACCTCACGTTGATGATCGTGCGTCAAAGGCGTTGTCCGCCCTCACGGTTCTCCCTGAATCGAGTCTTGTCCGACAGGCCAGGGGCGGGCGAGAGAGACTTCTCTAGAATCGCCAACACATGGTTGGAGGTCTCTACAGTCCCCCGGCACCGAAGCGACGGGTCGACCGCGCCACCTGGGATCGGGAGATCCGCCCTCTCCTCGCCCGGCTGACGGCCCGGGACAGCGAGGTCGCCGACGTCGCCATCGCCGCCCTGCGCAAAGTGCTTCCCTCCTACCGGGACGTGAGTGACGAGGCGCTCCGGGCCTCGGCCCTGCGCAACAGCGCCAACGCCGTCAAGACCCTCACCGCCCGGCGCCTGCCAGGTGACGCCGAGCTGGCCGAGGCGGCGGTGGCGGCCGGCGACCGGGCCGCCCAGGGCGTCTCCGTGCAGGACGTCCTCACCGCCTACCGCCTGTCGTTGCACCACATCCGGGACTTCCTCACCGAGGCGGCCATCACCGGGGACTGCTCCCCGGCCGTGACTCTGGAGATGGTGCAGCTGCTGTGGACCCTGGCCGACGCGGTGGGGGTTCGCCTGGCCACCGTCCACCGCGACGCCGAGCTCGACATCGCCCGCCACGACGAGCGCCAGCGGGCGGAGTTCCTGCGGGGGCTGGTGTTCGGCTCGGTGGCGCCGGCCGAGATCCGCCGCCTCGGCCCGGCCTACGGCCTGGCCCCTGACCTGCGCTACGTGGCCGTCCGGGGTCGGGCCGCGCCCGGGAAGCAGACCGCCGACCTGCTCCGGGCTGTCAGCTCCTCGGTGCGGGGCCACGGCCACCACCACCCCTTCGTGGACGTGCTCGAGGGCGACGTCGTCGGTGTCGCGCCGAGGGTGCCGGAGATCTCGCGCTGTCCCGGAACCGTCGGGGTGGGACCGCCGGCCGACCTGACCGCCATCGAGCCGTCCTTCGCCACCGCCAGCCGTGTCCTCGAAGTCGCCGGTCGCTTCGGCCGCCAGGGCGTCTTCCGCCTGGAAGACCTTTCCCTACGGGTGGCGGTGGCGGCGGAGGACGAGCTGGGAGAGCTGCTGATGGGCCGGTACCTGAGGCCGCTGGCCGCGCTCGGGGCCCGGGCCCAGCCGGTGCAGGAGACGGTCGAGTGCTTCATCGACAACGGCCTCAACATCAAGGCCACCGCCGAAGCGCTCGACGTGCACCAGAACACGGTCCGCTACCGCCTGAGCCGGTTCGAGGAGCTGACGGGTAGCTTCCTGGAACGGCCCTTCACCGCCTTCGAGGTGTGGTGGGCGCTGCAGCGGGCGCGGCTGAACCCCGAGGACTTGTAGGGCTCTCCAAAGCGGTCCCGGGTTCTCTGGTGCAGGCTCCCTAGCGGGGGTCCCTCCACCCGGACCATGCTGGAGCGGTTCGGACCAAGGGAGGACGTGCCATGCCTGAACTGGACGGAAAACGGGCGGTGGTGACCGGTGGGGCCCAGGGCCTCGGCCTGGCCATTGCCAAGCTGTTCATCGAACGCGGGGCCCAGGTACTCATCGCCGACATCGACGAGGCCGGAGCCAAGCAGGCGGCCCACGAGCTGGGCGACTCCGCCCGGGCCGTGCGCTGCGACGTGACCCAGGCCCACGAGCTGGAGGCGGCCGTGCAGGCCTGCGTCAGCGCCTTCGGCGGCCTGGACATCATGGTCAACAACGCCGGTATCGAAGTCGTCAAGCCCCTCTTCGAGCACACGGAGGAGGAGTTCGACCGGATCTACGAGATCA
>JBOGFO010000422.1:0-4580 GCA_050743445.1 Acidimicrobiia bacterium | reverse complement strand
GGCGGGATCTTCTCCTTCGGCGACGCCGGGTTCTTCGGCTCGACCGGGGCGATCAAACTGAACAAGCCGGTGGTGGGGATGGCCCCGACGCCCAGCGGGAAGGGCTACTGGCTGCTCGCCGCCGACGGTGGCCTGTTCAGCTTCGGCGACGCCGCCTTCTTCGGCTCCACCGGCGACGTGAAGCTCAACAGGCCCATCGTGGGCATGGCCGTGACGCCCACCGGCGGCGGCTACTGGCTGGTCGCCTCGGACGGCGGGATCTTCAGCTTCGGCGACGCCCGGTTCTTCGGATCCACCGGCGACGTGAAGCTGAACAAGCCGATCGTGGGGATGACCGCCTCCCCCACGGGCAAGGGCTACTGGATGGTGGCCACCGATGGCGGCATCTTCAGCTTCGGCGACGCGTCGTTCTTCGGTTCGACCGGGGCGCTGACCCTGAACCAGCCCATCGTGGGCATGGCCGCCACCCCCGCGGGCCTGGGTTACTGGCTCGTCGCCTCCGACGGCGGCATCTTCGCCTTCGGCGACGCCCGCTTCGCCGGCTCCACCGGCAAGCTGAAGCTCAACGCCCCCATCGTCACGATGATCCCCCGCTGACCCGACGGGATGGGGAAGCAACAGCGCAATGAGGGTTGGCGGGGGATTTGCACGTCCCACGTGCACTTCCCCCGCAAAGCAACGATCGGGCGTCGGAACCCGCCGGCCTGCCACCCCCAGCTCCCCTCATTGCGCCTTTGCCTTTGACCGTTCCGCGCGAGCCAAACCCGCCTCAGATGCGGGTTTGGCTCACGGGCGATGGGGGGGTGAGCTGGCCGACGCGGACGAGGTTGCCGGCGGGGTCGACGACGTGGAACTCGCGCATTCCCCAGGGCTTGTCCTCCACCGCGGCGAGCGGCGCCACGCCCGCCGCCTGCCACTCGGCCCGGAGGGCGGCGGCGTCGTCGACCCGGAGGTAGCAGGCCGAGTTGTTGGTGAAGCAGTCGATGCCGGACTCGGCGTAGAGGTGGACCTCGAGGTCGCCCCGCCGGGCGACGACGTAGTCGTGGCGCGGCTCGTCGACGTCGAAACCGAGCCGGCGCCAGAAGGTGACGGACTCCTCCCAGTCACCCGCCGGCAGCACCGGGATCGCCTGCGACTTCGGGGGCAGCCCTGGCCCTGAGACCGTGTCCCCGGCCCGATCCATCGCGCACCTCCAAAGCACACCCTGCCCGGTCCAGGGTAAAGGAGCGACGCCCGCCCGCGGTGGAGCCCTGAACCCCGGTGCTCCGGGGTCGGTTCCGATGTCAGGTCGGGCAGTTAGCCGGCGGCTCGGCGTCGGTCCGGGGCGGGGCGCCGGCGGCCACCAGGTAGGTGACGTAGATCTCGGCCGGCTCCGTTCCCTCGTTGCGGGCCAGATGAACGACGCCGGCCGGAATCATGACGGCCTGACCGGCCGTCGCCGTGACGGGTTCGCAGCCGTCGTTGTCGATGTAGGCGGTCACCGTCCCCGACTTCACGATGTCGAGCGCCATCCCGGGGTGGGTGTGCCAGCCGCTGTCGGCTCCCGGGGCGACGGTCACCAGCTGGATGTGGAAGTCGCTCGGGCCGTGCGTCGCCACGGTGATCTGGTCCTCGAGGCGGCCCTGGGCCAGGGGTGTGCGGCTCACGTCGCCGCTCGGCGGCGTCGCCCCGGCCGGACCGGCGATGCCGCCTCCCACCACCACGGCGGTGGCGGCCAGGGCGGCGAACTCCAGGAACTGCCGTCGGGTTGCCTCGTCGTCCATGTTTCCCCCCAGGTGTCGGACGCTCCGTTCGGTGCCGTCTGCCCGTCACGCTATCCCCCGGATGGACGGGAGCCATTGTGCGGTTCGATACGCTCCTACGCCTCCCCCCGGAGTCAGGAGCATCACGTGGCCGTCGGCTTTGGTGTGTTCGTCCCGCAGGGCTGGAAGATGGAGCTGGCCGGTATCGACGGCGCCCAGGCCAAGTGGGCGAAAGCCAAGGAGATCGCCCTCCTGGCCGAGGCCAAGGGCTACGACTCGGTCTGGGTCTACGACCACTTCCACAACGTGCCGAAGCCGGCCAACGAGGCGGTCTTCGAGTGCTGGACGACCATGGCGGCCCTGGCCGAGGCCACCTCCACCGTGCGCCTGGGCCAGATGGTGGGCTGCGCCCTGTACCGGGCGCCCTCGCTCCTGGCCAAGATCACCTCCAACGTCGATGTGATCTCCGGGGGTCGCATCGAGTGGGGGATCGGAGCCGGGTGGTACCGCAACGAGTTCGCCGGCTACGGCGTCCCGTTCCCCGAGCCCAAGGACCGCATCGGGATGATGGCGGAGACGATCGAGATCGTGCGATCGATGTGGACCGAGCCCACGACCACCTACGACGGCCGCTACTTCCAGCTCGACCGGGCCCAGTGCGACCCCAAGCCGGTCCAGGACCCCCATCCGCCGATCTGGGTCGGCGGGGGCGGCGAGCAGCTCACGCTGCGGGTGGTGGCCCGCCTCGCCGACCGGGCCAACTTCGGGGGCAAGCCCGACGAGTTCGCCCACAAGCGGGAGGTCCTGAAGGAGCACTGCAGGGCGGTCGGGCGGGACGAGGAGGAGATCGCCAAGACCTGGAGCCCCGACCTCGTCGTGCGGGAGACGGAGGCCGAGGTGGCCGAGTTCACGTCGATATTTAACGAGCCCCGGGAATCGTGGGCGGCGGGGAACCTGGTGGGGACTCCCGAGCAGCTGTGCGAAAAGGTGGCACGCTATGTCGAGTTGGGCTGCTCGTACATCGTCCCGTGGTGCCGGGACTATCCCGACACCGAATCCCTGACGCTCTTCGCCGACAAGGTGGCACCCGAGTTTCATTGACGTTCATTTCATGAGCTCTGACGAGGGGTTTTCTTCCAGCTGCAGCTGGCGGGGCGGTCCGGCCAGGAGAGGCCCAGCTGTTAAAATTTGTCCGATTCAGCAGGGTTTCGTCCCTCTTCCGTGGAACGGGTGCCATGCGCCACTGTCGACCTTTTCGACTGTTCTGCGTCATTTGCGACGCCGGCCGGAGGTCGCCATGACGCACCCGTTTCGGACGACGAAGGACGGTGCGCTGCAAGATGACCATGGACGGCACCATCCCGCTCATCCGCCCGAGCCAGAACGGTAACTCCAGGGGGCTCCATATGGCGCCGACGACGATCGATACGGCCACCTTCTCCGCGGCCTTCGACGCCATCGTCGACAACATCGAGACGGTCATCAAGGGCAAGACGGAGGTCGTCCGCCTCGCCCTCGTGGCCATCCTCTGTGAAGGGCACATCCTCTTCGAGGACGTCCCCGGCACGGGCAAGACCATGTTGGCCCGGGCCATCGCCCAGTCCATCAACGCCACGTCCTCCCGGGTGCAGTGCACCCCGGACATGCTCCCGGGCGACATCACCGGCTCGTCCATCTTCGACCAGACGACCGGGGAGTTCGAGTTCCGCCCCGGCCCGGTGTTCACCAACGTGCTCCTCTCCGACGAGATCAACCGGGCCACCCCCAAGACCCAGTCGGCCCTCCTCGAGGCCATGGCCGAGCGCCGGGTCTCCATCGACTCGAAGGTCTACGACCTGCCCCGGCCGTTCCTGGTGCTGGCCACCCAGAACCCCATCGAGCTGGCCGGGACCTTCCCTCTCCCCGAGGCCCAGCTCGACCGGTTCCTGTTCAAGCTGACCATGGGCTACTTGGGCCGCGTGGGCGAGTTCGAGGTCATGTTCGACAACTCGGTGCAGCTCTCCATCGAGGACCTCGGCGCCGTCATCGACACCGAGCAGGTCCGGGCCATGATCGACTACGCCTCCAAGATCGAGGTGTCCCCCGAGGTCGGCTACTACATCGTCGACCTCGTCCACGCCTCCCGGAAGGACCCGTCGGTGGCCATGGGCGGGAGCCCCCGGGCCTCCATCGCCCTGCTGCGGGCCGCCCGCTGCCTGGCCGCCTCGGACGGGCGGGACCACGTCTACCCCGACGACGTCCGAGCCGTGCTCCGCCCGGTGATGGCCCACCGGGTCATCCTCAATCCCGACGCCATGCTGCGGGGCGACACCATCGACGCCGTGCTCGAGCGGATGACCTCGTCGGTGAAGCCTCCTCTGTCCGCCCGGGGCCGCGACCGCAAACCGGTCGAGGCCTAGCGGCCTCGATGTTCGGTCGCCCGGGGCGCGGGGTGGCCCGGGGTGCTCCCCGGATTACCGGGGCTCCCAATGGCCTGCGCGGCCTGCGGGCCCGGCTCGACCGCGTCCTCGACGCCTTCTCGCCCGGGTCGATCCGCCGCGGCGCCGAGGCGGCCAACCGGCGCCTGGGGATCACCCGCTCGGGGCAGGTGGCCCTGGTCGGCTTCGTCATCCTGTGGCTCATGGCCCGGGTGGTGGCGGGCACGGCCATGTACCTCTTCGCCTACGGGCTGCTCCTCCTGGTGATCGTGTGCTACCTCATCGCCCCCCGGCGCCTTCGTCTGGAAGGGGAGCGCGACGGCCTCTTCCCCCGGGCCCAGGAAGGCGACCGCCTCGACGTGGAGGTGAAGCTGACGGCCAAGCGCCGCGTGTCCACCTTCGTCCTCGAGGAGCGGGTCCC
>JBOGFO010000421.1:0-5698 GCA_050743445.1 Acidimicrobiia bacterium | reverse complement strand
GGCCGGCCCGGTCCGGTGGCCCGAGCGGCGCAGCCCGAGCGCGGCCAGGCGCTCGGACAGCTCGCCGGCGGCCTTGCGGGTGAAGGTCAGCGCCAGCGTGTGCCCGGCGTCGATGCGGCCGGTGGTCGCCTGGTAGGCGATGCGGCGGGTGAGCACCCGGGTCTTCCCCGAGCCGGCGCCGGCCAGGATGCAGAGCGGCGAGACCGGGGTGATGACCGCCTGCCGCTGTCGCTCGTCGAGCCCGGAGAGGAGCGCATCGTCACCCATGGGGGGACCATATCGGCGGGCTGTGACACTGAGGTGGATGCCCCCACGCCGCCGCCGGTCGCCGGCAAAGACAACGACCGCGGTGAAGGGGTCGGTGGCCGACGACGTCGCCGGGTGACCGGCTACTCGCCCCTACATGCGTTCATCCGTCGGCGCCCATGCGGCCTGACAAATGAACGCATGTAGGGGACGGAGCCCGACGCGACGAGTAGCTTTCGCTGCCCGGGGGTGCGGGGGTGGCCCCCGCAGTAGAAAAGCTTGCGTAGACGCGAGGAGGCCCCGAGTAGCTTCGGCTGCAAGCAGCTCCAGTCTCCTCGGGGCCAGTCCTCTCGGGCTGCGGCCTCTGCGGTCTGTCGCCGACCTCTTGCGAGTCCGGCGCCCGGTGCTCCCGTCTTCCACCCGAAGGTGGGCCCGGAAACACAGCTTCGGCGCTGCCCACCTGATCGTCTCACCCGGAGGTTCGACTCCCAGGATCCTCGGCGTCCCGATGAGGCTCGGTCCCTTGCGGTTCCTAGCAACTTCGGTCCGTATCGAGGACGAGGGTGAACATACAGAAGCCCTCTGGGAGGGTCAAGAGGCTGCCAGAGGTTTCCAGAAAATTCCTAGAAGTCTTGTCCCCGCTGGTGAACTTTCGCCCCGAAGACACCTCTGAGCGCCTGCGCGTCGCCGGCCGGTAAGGTCCGGTCGTGCGGCTGTCCCGGCGGGAGTTCGAGGCTCTGGTGGCCGAGGCGCTCGATGCCATCCCCGAGGACCTCGCCCGGCTCATGGACAACCTCGTCGTGGTGGTGGAGGACTGGCCGACCGACGAGCAGCGCGGCGAGCACGAGTCCCTCTTCGGCTACTACGAGGGCACGGCTCTGACCGAGCGCTACGACTACTCGGGGTTCATGCCCGACCGGATCACGATCTTCCGGAGCCCGCTGTGTGAGGCGTGCGAGACGGAGGAGGACCTCATCGACGAGGTCTACGTGACGGTCGTTCACGAGGTCGCCCACCACTTCGGCATTTCCGACGAACGGCTGACCGAGCTCGGCTGGGACTGACGGCCGGCCCGCGTAGGCTGCGGCCATGCCCGTGTCGGAAGGCAGCGCCAAGGTCGTCTACGAGGCCCTGCGCTCGGCGGGGGTGCGCATCATGGCCGCCCTGCCGGAGAGCTGGCTGACACCCGTCATCACCCAGGCGCAGGCCGACCCGGACATGACGCTGGTGGAGGTGGCCAAGGAGGAAGAGGCCGTCGGCGTGGCCATGGGCGCGCACCTGGCCGGCGCCCGGGCGGCGGTGCTCATGCAGAACCACGGGCTGCTGGCCTCGATCAACGGGGTGGTGTCGGGGGCGATGCTCTACCGGATCCCGCTGCTGCTCGTGGTCAGCGACCGGGGCCACCTGGGCGAGACCGACCCCTGGCAGACCGAGGGCGGCAAGGCCACCCGCCGGGTCCTCGACGCCCTCGGGATCGTGTGGGCCGAGCTCGACCGGCCCGAGAAGGTGGAGCGCCGGGTGGTCGACGCCGCCGTCCTGGCCCAGTCGTCCCTGGCGCCGGTGGCTCTGCTCCTCACCCGCCGGCTCATGTGGGAAGAGGCGTTGCGGTGAGGCGACTCGACTGCCTGGCCGCCGTGCACGCGGACCTGGCCGGCGCGGCCGTCGTCACCAACATGGGGGCGGTGGCCGCCGAGCTGCACTCGGTCGGGCACCGGGACAACTTCTTCTACCTCCAGCACGCCATGGGCCTCGCCTCCTCGGTCGGCCTCGGCGTCGCCCTGGCCCGGCCCGACCGGCCGGTGGTGGTCCTCGACGGGGACGGCTCCGTTCTCATGAACCTGGGGACGCTGGCCACCCTGGCCCGCCACGGTCCCCCGAACCTGTCTCACGTCGTGTTCGACAACGGCGCCTTCCTCTCCAGCGGCGGGACGCCGACCCCCACCGCCACCGGCGACGTGGACCTGGTGGCCATCGCCCGGGGCGCCGGCCTGGCCGGGGCGCGGGCGGTCGACATCCTCGAGGACTTCGTCACCGCGCTGGCCGAGGACATGTCCGCCGGCCGGATGACGTTCCTCCTGGCCAAAGTGGAGCCGGTGGGGCCGGCCAGCTTCCTCATGGATCTGACCCTGCTCGAGAACCGCTTCGCCTTCGCCCGAGCTCTCTCTCAGCCGGCCAGGTAGCGCTCGACCACCGGCACCTCCCGGGCCAGGTGCTCCTGGAGGCCCGAGACGATGGCCGTCTCGACCGACTTGCCCACCAGGGGCACGCGGACGGCCACGTCGCCCTCCGTGACCCGGCGGGTGAGCTCCGGGCCGGCGGCGCTGAAGGAGTAGTGCCCGGAGGCGGAGAGGAGATTGGCGTAGTTGTCGGGGAGCAACCTGAAGTCGACCTGGTGCCGGCCGAGGTCGTGGGTCGAGTGCTCCACCCAGGTGAGCCGGTCGGGGTCGATCACCTTGCGGGCGGCGGGGGAGAGGTCGCCGGTGAAGCGGTAGCGCACCTCCAGGCTGACCACGTCGCCGTCCTCGCGCCGGTTCAGGACCTCGGGCTGGCCGAGCCGGGGGAGCGTGCCGAGGGCCTGGTAGAGGTCGGCCTCGGTGAAGGCCAGGGCGACGGCGTCGAGCGCGGCGGCGAAGGTCTGGTCGAGGCGGAAGCGCATGCCCGGGTCAGGCGGGCACGACCCGCACGACGCCCACCATCCCCTGGCCGGGATCGCTGTGCAGGCGGCACCGGTAGTCGAAAGTCCCCTCGGTGAGGAAGGTGTGCTGGTAGCTGTCCCCGCCCCGCATGCACACGCCGCCGGGGTGTCCGCAGGTGGGGTTCGAGTCCCAGGTGCCGTCGTCGGCGCCGACATGGTGGTAGAGGCCGCTGTCCTGGTGGAGCCAGGTCACGGTCGTGCCCGCGGTCACCGTGATGTCGGCCGGGTGGAAGCGGACCCCCTGGAGGATCACCTCGGGGTCGGCGGCGCGGGCGGGGATCGGGGCCAGCCCGAGGAGCAGTCCGAAGAGGATCCGTGCCGCCGTCCGCATGGCTGAAAACGTTAGGCTGCCCGCCCGTGACCAGCGAATTCGCCGTGTGGGCTCTGGGGGCCGACCGTCCCGGCATCGTGGCGTCGGTGACGGGTGTCCTGTTCCGGTTGGGCTGCAACCTGAAGGACTGCTCCATGACGGTGCTCTCCGGGCACTTCGCCATGATGATGCTGGTGGAGAAACCCGACGACCTGGACCTGGAGTCCTTGGAAGCGGAGCTCACCAAGGCGGAGGGCTGCTCGGATCTGACCCTGGCGGCCCGGGCCGTGGGGGAGAGCGCCTCCATCATGGTGGAGGGCGAGCCGTACATCGTGTCGGTGTACGGCGCCGACCATCCCGGGATCATGCACCGGATCGCCACGGTCCTGGCCGACCACAGCGTCAACATCACCGACGTCAACACGCGGGTGATCGCCGACGGCGAGCCGGTGTACGCCATGCTCCTCGAGGTGAGGCTGCCGGTCAGCCTCGACCAGGCCACCCTGGCCGGAGCCCTCCAGGCCGCCGCCGCCGAGGCGGGGGTCGACGCCAGCCTCCATCCGGCCGACGCCGACGTGCTCTAGAGAGAGGGGGATTCCATGCCCTTTCCGACGCGGCTGCTGCTCGAGGGTGAGACCGTCCACATCGACCTGCGGCCGCACTGGTGGTTCTTCGTCGGTCCGGCGGCGGCGGGGCTCCCGGTGGTGGCGCTCGGCGTCGGCGCGAACAAGCTCGACGGAGATGCCGGCCAGCTCGCAGCCTTCGCTTATCTCGCCGTCTTCCTGGTCTGGCTCGTGTGGCTCGGCGGCCGCCTGGCCCGCTGGTACACGACCCACTTCGTGGTCACCTCCGACCGGATCGTGTTCCGCACGGGGGTGCTGGCCAAGCACGGACGCGACATCCCCCTCGAGCGGGTCAACGACATCACCTCCAACCAGACGTTCTTCGAGCGGATGATCGGGGCCGGCGACCTCCTCATCGAGTCGGCGGGGGAGCGGGGCCAGCAGACCTTCTCCAACATCGGCCACCCCGACCATGTGCAACAGGAGATCTACCGCCAGATGGAGAGCAACGCCGCCCGGGCCCTGTCCGCCGGTGCCCGACCCGCGGCCACCGCCTCGGTGCCGGATCAGATCTCGGCCCTGGCCGACCTGCGGGATCGGGGCGCCATCTCCGAAGCCGAGTTCGAGGCCAAGAAGGCCGAGCTGCTCAAACGCATGTGACCGGCCCCGCGGCCCGGGTCGTCTCCCTCGTGCCCTCGGTGACCGAGACCCTCCTGGCCTTCGGGGTCCGTCCCGTCGCCTGCACCCGCTTCTGCGAGCAGCCCACCCTCGACCACGTGGGTGGGACCAAGAACCCCGACGTGGACGCCATCGCCGCCCTCGGGCCCGACCTGGTGGTGGTGAACGACGAGGAGAACCGCCTCGAGGACGTCGAACGCCTGCGGGACCTCGGTGTCGCCCTCCACGACATGTCGCCCCGGTCGGTGGACGACGTGGGGCCCGCCGTGTGCCGCCTGGCCGAGGTCGTGGGCGCCGCCGTCCCCGACCCCTTCCCGGACTGGGAGGAATGGCTGGCGGGCCACCGGGCCAGGCGCCCGGTGCCCCGGCCGGTGTTCGTCCCGGTGTGGCGCCGGCCTTGGATGTCGATGGCGGGCGACACCTTCGGCTCGTCGCTGCTGGACCTGCTCGGCTGGGACAACGTGTTCGCCGGCGCCGCCTCGCGCTACCCCGAGGTGACCCTGGAAGAGGCCGCCGCCCGCCGGCCCGAGGCGGTGCTCCTCCCGTCCGAGCCGTACGAGTTCAAGGAGCGCCACCTGCCCGAGGTGACCGGCGCCCTGCCCGGCGCCCGGGTGCTCCTGGTCGACGGCCACGACCTGTTCTGGTGGGGCATCCGCACACCGGGCGCCGTCGAGCGCCTGGCCGCGGTCCTCGGCTGACCGCCGGCCCGCTCAGGGGGCGGAGATCGGGAGTTCCAGGAGGACCGGCCGGTCGGCGGCGAAGGCGGCGCGGCTGGCCTCGGTCACCTCGCCGGGCTTCTCCACCACATGCGCCTCGATCCCCATCGAGCGGGCCAGGCCCGCGTAGTCGATGGGCGGTGTGTCGAGATCCATGCCGATGAAGGTGTTCTGGGCCGCCGAGCGGCCGCCGGAGCTGGCCAGGTTCAGCTTGAGGATGGCGTACTGGCGGTTGTTCACCACCGCCACCACGACGGGGATGCCGGCGTGGGCGGCGGTCCACAGGGCCTGCACGGCGTACATCGCTGATCCGTCCCCGATGATGCACAGCACCGGCCGTTCCGGTCGGGCGAGCTTCACGCCGAGGGAGGCCGGGAGCCCCCAGCCGAGCCCGCCGCCCCGGCAGAAGTAGTAGGAGCCTGGGGTTTCCGCCTGCAGCAGCATCCGCACGTAGAAGCCGGTGGTGATGGCCTCGTCGACCACCACCCCG
>JBOGFO010000420.1:0-4096 GCA_050743445.1 Acidimicrobiia bacterium | reverse complement strand
GCCTCCTCCAGGCGGAGGAGGCGGTCGGCCGTCTCGACCCCGAAGGCCTCGTTCTCGGGGTCGCTCTGCTCGTCGCCCGAGCCGAGCCCGGCCACCAGGCGCCCCGGGGCGATGCGGGCCAGGGTGTCGAGGGCGGCCACCAGCGAGGCGGTCGGGCGCAGCGTCGCCCGGGCGACCAGCGAACCGACCGTGATCCGCTCCGTTTCCGCCGCCACCGCGGCCATGGTGGTGGTCAGCTCCAGGGCGGGCCGGGGCTCGGCGTCGGCGGCCTCCCCCCGAAAGCGGAACAGGTGGTCGTAGGCGAAGATCCCGTCGAGGCCGGCGGCCTCGGCGGCGGCGGCCACGGCCAGCACGGGATCCGGCTCGGACCGGAAGGACGGCAGCGAGATCCCCAGGCGCAGGGTCACTCCACTCCCTCCCGGGCGTCGAGGGCCGCCTCGGCCAGGGGACGGGCCAGGGCGGCGGCGCCGATGGCACCGGCCCGGGCGCCGAGATCGGCGGCCACCACGGGCGGGACGGTCCGGTGTCCCGGCGCCTCCACGTGGGTGGGCAGGCGGTCCCGGATCCGGTCGAGGAGAAGGTCGCCCAGGGTCACCAGCCCGCCGGAGATGACGACCAGCTCCGGGTCGAAGATGTTGACCAACCCACCGAGACCGACCGCCACCCAGTGTGCGTAGACGTCGAGCAGGGCCAGGCCATCGGCCTCTCCGGCGGCCGCCGACTCCCCCACCAGGTTCCCGGTCACCGTTTCGGGCCTCCCACCGGCCCGGGCCAGCACCCCGGGGGCATCGCCGCGGGCGGCCGCCTCCCGGCCCATCCGGCCCAGGGCGGTTCCCGAGGCCAGCGCCTCCCAGTGGCCCCGGGCCCCACAGGCACACGGCGGCCCGTCGGGATCCACGGTGAAGTGGCCCACCTCGGCGGCCACGCCGTGCCCGCCCCGGAGCACCCGGCCGCCGGTCACCACGCCGCCGCCGATCCCGGTGCCGAAGGTGAGGAGCAGCACCTCGTGGCGACCCCGGGCGGCCCCGTGGAGGACCTCGCCCAGGGCGGCGACGTTGGCGTCGTTGTCCACCGCCACCGGCAGCCCGCACAGACCCTCCAGCCGGCTACCCACCTCGAGGCCCTCGATGCCGGGGATGTTGGGGGCGTAGCGCACGACCCCTGCGAAGTCGACCATCCCCGCCACCCCGACGCCCATCGCTTCCACGCCGGGGACCTCGGCGGTCAGCTTTCGGGCGGCGGTGGCCAGGCCGGTCAGCACCGCGTCGGGACCGTCGCCCGAGGGGTGGAGGGTCTCGGCCAGCACCGTGCCGGATCCGTCCGCCACCACCGCCAGCAGCTTGGTCCCGCCGACGTCAGCCCCGATGGTCAGCAACCGGTTCAGAACCGCAGGAGGGCACCGATGCGGCCAAGCACATCGAGGTCGGCGCTCTCCTTCACGACCTCCACCCGGCACTTGTTGGCCAGCGCTTCCTCCACCGCCTGCTCCACGACATCCTCCAGCAGCACCATCGACGCCCCGCACACCGGGCAGCCCCGGCCCCGGACGGCCAGCCACCGGCAGGACGCGCAGCGCCACCCCGGCGCCTCGTAGCCGTCGGAGACGAGCAGCGTGTCGACCCGGCGCTCCACCAGGGCCCGCAGGGTGGCTTCCAGTCCGGCCACACCGGCGTTGCCCGCCCCGACCTGGTTGCGCAGCCGGTCGACGATGGCCTCCTCCGCCGCCCGGCTCACCTCCTGCTCCACCCGGAGGGCGGCCTGGCGAACCTCCTCGGGGGCGGCGGTGACCATGATCGTGAGCCGGGCCGCCACGCGCTCCTTGAGATAGGGGTGGAGGACGGCCTCGAACTCGGTCACCACCTCGTGGGGGCCGCCCAGGATGAGGTGGTCGACGGGATGGCGGCCGATCTCCTCGAAGGTGATCTCGCTGGCGTGCTTGAGGTGCTTGTGGGCCAGCTCGTCGGTGTGGCGCTGGATGTTGGCCGCCGAACGGCCCCCCTGGTCGTGGCGGCGGGGGACGGCGTCGAACACCTCGGTGTGCTCGGTCAGCTCGCCCTGCTCGAAGCGGAACAGCCGGGCCCGCTGCCGGTCGACGAGCACCACCGCGAACCGCTCGTAGGTGTGGGCCAGCGACTCGAGCTGGAACACGTGGGGGGTTTCGTTGACGACGATCTCGTTGCGAACGGGCAAGGGCGACTCGATCACCTCGAAGAACCCGTCGGCGGAGCAGGCGAAGAAGGCGAGGCCCCGCACCCGGGACCGGTCGAAGCCGCCCTTCACCCAGGCGCTGATCCGGGCCAGGTCGGCTTCCACCGACTGCGCCGCCGGCACGTCGAGCGCGGCGGCCCGTTCCCGGGCCTGGCGGAGCAGGTAGTCGAGCTGCTGCTCGTAGTCGACGTGCCGGGGATACCGGCGGCCGTCGACGTCGAGATAGCAGCTGGTGACGACGGGGCTCCCCCGATGGGCGGCGAGCGAGCGGATCCGGTCGTCGGTAATCAAAGCGACCCCCTTGGGCGGGCTCGGCGGGGCGCCCGATGCTACGCCGTACAGGCACTGGTAGCGTCGCCCAGTGCAGTGGTTGGTGTTCGGAGCAGGCTGGCTGACGGGGGGAACCGTTGAGCGTCGGGACCGATAACCAAACAACCAAAGCCCTCGAGTGGATGGTGGACAAGCTCTCGGAGGCGAAGGCGAACGGCTACTGGCTGGACAAGATCGCGTCCATGTCCGTCCTGGGGAGCCCAGCCACCTCAGTGGCCTCCCGATCGCCCACCTCGGCGGGCGGGGTGAGCAAGGCCGATCTCGACCAGGCCATGGGCCGGGCGGACCGCGCCGAAGCGGCGGTGGCCGAACTCGCCAAGCGGGTGGAGAAGCTGGAGAACGAGCTCCACGCCGTCGAAGCCGTCTGGACCAAGCACTAGGAGGTCACGCCTCCACGTAGCGCTTGAAGCTCTTCAGCGCGTTCGAAATCACCATCTGCGCCGCCTGACGCTTCATGAACCCGGGCAGCGGGAGGTTCAGGTCGACGGCCAGCCGGTAGGTCAGCGCGGTCCCGGCTTCGCCGGCGGCGGGATCGGGGTCGAAGCGGTAGGTGCCGTCGAGGGCGGTGAGGACCTTCGACTCGGCCAGGCTCCAGGAGAACTCGGTGGGGGCGCCGGCGTAGTCGTAGTCGAGGACGTAGCCGATGTTCTGGCCCATGGCGGATACCCCGTAGCGCACCTTGGCGCCCCGCCCGTCGGCGTCCCGGTCGAGGATCTCGACCTCCTTCACGTCGGTGGCCCACCGGGGATAGTTCTCGAAGTCGACCGCCACCTCGAAGCAGCGCTCGGGAGGGGCGGCGATGTTGATGTGCTCGACCGCTTCGTCAGCCATTGGCCCGGAGGCTATCGGGACGCCTCGGGGATGGGCGGAAAGGTCCCGTGGCGGGCGGCCCACACCCCGCACAGGGCCAGCGGCCACACCGGGACGAGGACACCGAAGGGCTCGTTGGAGGCGGTGGCGGCGGTGACCACGAGGCAGGCCACGAGCGAGCCGAGCAGCGACCGCCGGATGGCCGGCGGGGCCGACCGGGACAGGAAGAACAGGCCCGTCACGGTCACCTTCTCGGCGTTGCGGGCGGTCCGCAGCGCTCCCTGGGCCAGGGCGTAGATCGACAGCGGCAGGGACAGGGCGAACAGGATCAGCGCCACCATCACCGCCGGGTACTTGGGCGCGCCGGCCAGGGTGGTGACGGCGGTGACGGCGAAGACGCCGGTCCCCAGCCAGCTGGCCAGCACCAGGGGGCGGCCGGTCACGGGACGGACAGCGGGGTGAGGACACCGGGGTCGCCGGCGGCCAGGGGGGCAAGCCGGGCGGCGAGGGCGTCGTAGGCGAACTCGGCCTCGGCGCGGGCCCGGGCCGCATCCCCGAGCCGCCGGCGGAGGTCGGGATCGGCGAGCAGGGCCTCGAGGGCGGAGGCCACCGCGGCCATGTCCCGGGGCGGGACCACGAAGCCGGTCACGCCGTCGACCACCGCATCCTCGGCTCCGCCCGACCCGCCGGCCACCGCCGGCGTGGCGCAGGCCGCCGCCTCCAGGAAGACGATGCCGAACCCCTCGGC
>JBOGFO010000419.1:0-4372 GCA_050743445.1 Acidimicrobiia bacterium | reverse complement strand
GCCGCCGCCGGCCCCGACGACCTGGCCGCGACCCTGCGCGACCACTGCCTGGCCCACCTCGACCCCTACAAGGCGCCCCGGCGGGTCTTCGTGCTCGACGCGCTGCCCCGCACCCACCTGGGCAAGGTCGACCGGGGGGCCCTGCGCCGCCAGGGGAAGGGCACGCTCGATTGATCAGCGCAGCCGGCAGGCCCGGCCACCGCCGGCGGCGGCCAGCTCGTGGGCGAAGGCGACCTCGGCCCGGTCGTCGGGGTAGACGACCGACACGGTGATGCCGGCTCGCCGGGCCCGGATGGCGGCCAGCAGGGCGGCCCGCCGGGCGGCCTCGGTGGCGGCGCCGTAGAGCATGCGGGCCAGGTTGCCGATGCCGGTGGGCCTCCCCTCCGGACCCCAGGCCTCGTCCGAACCGGAGTGGCTGGTGGCCTCGGCGTCGGTGACGAGGATCAGGTGGAGCCGGGCGTCGGGGTCGGCCTGGCGGTGCAGTAACAGGCGCCCGGCGTCGATGCCC
Source organism: Acidimicrobiia bacterium (assembly GCA_050743445.1). Lineage (GTDB taxonomy): Bacteria > Actinomycetota > Acidimicrobiia > IMCC26256 > BP-133 > CAWBJP01. The sequence continues at coordinate 3,864 of JBOGFO010000419.1, read as the reverse complement.
GCTTCGAGGTTGGTGGCGTCGGCGAAGGCATAGCCCTCCTCGGGGAGCGGTTCGGGCCGGCGGGAGAGCGACCGGGCCACCACCGCCTCCTCGGAGAAGGCCACCGCCGCCACCCGGTGGCCGGCCCGAACCAGGGCCCGGGACAGCGCCTGGACCGCCGGCGCCACGACGGGCCGCTCGGCCGCCCCCATGGAGGCGGAGGCGTCGAGGACCATCACCACGTCGTAGGAGGCCACGGGCTGGCGGGGCATCACCCGCAGCTGGGCCGGCGAGAGGGCGATGCCCATCTGTGCTGCGGCCGCGACCGTGGAGGTACTCCCGGGAGCACGGTTGCCCCCGGCCCGCACCGCGGCCCGCACGCTGGCCCGGACCGAGAGGTCACGGGCCCGGTCGCCGGACCGGAGCCGTCTGGCCGCCAGGGCGTCGTCGCCCATCCCCCGCCGGCCGGGGAGGGTGGGGACCACGCCCGGCCCGGCCGGTTCGGCGGGACTGGGGATGAAGAGCGCCTCGATCAGGCGGCGGGCCTCGTCGTCGCCGAAGAACCGGGACTCGGGCGGGATCTCGGGGGCCTCGGGTGCACGCCGTTGCTCGACGCGGGCCACGTCGAAGCCCTTCCCCTCTGAGGCCTCGTCCCGGCCCCGGGCCGCCGGAGGTTCGACCGCCGCGCCGGCCGGTCCGGAGGTGGCCACCAGGGCTTGGCGGACGAGCTCGTCGGGATCCACCCCCGGGCGAACGTGGAGGCGGTGGGAGAGGGCGACGAGGGCGGGACGCACCAGGTCGTGGCTGCCGGCCAGGTGGCGCCAGTGGTGGGCCAGGTCGGCGAAGGCCATGGCGGCCCGCACGCTGGGCCCGGCCTCGACGTCGGGGTGGGCCCGCAGCCAGCCGGCGACGGCCACCGCCCGCTCGGCCAGCTCGCTCACCGGAACGGCCGGCTCGCTCACCGGAACTTGTTGGCGTTTTGCCAGTGATTGCTGGCAGAACGCCAACAAGAACGAGGAGTCCTCACCACGCCAGGCGGGTCACGGCCTCGGCCACGAACTCGTCGGGGTGGGCGGCCTGGCGGTGGGTGGGGCGGAGCGTGAGCCGGCCCCGGAGGGCGACGCGCAGCCCGGCCCGGATGGCGTCGGGCCAGTCGTCGCCGCCGAGGCGCCGGCGGGACAGGGCCAGGTCGAAGGCGGCCAGGGTGGCCCGCACGCTGGGGCCGGCCTCCACCTCCGGTTCGGCACGGAGCTCGTTGGCGAAGGCCACGATGACGCCGGCCGCCTGGCGGCTCTGGTCATCGTCGGTGGCGGGCACCACCCGGGACACCAGGATCTCCACCTCGTCGGCGGGCTCGGGGTAGTCGAGGCGCACCCGTTCGAAGCGGTCCCGGAGCGCCTCCGACAGGCGCCCCACACCCACGTACTCGTCGGGGTTCATGGTGGCCACCACCACCGTGTCCACCGGGAAGCGGGCCTCGTAGCCGCCGACGGTCAGGGCTCCCTCGGCCAGCAGCTCGAGGAACAGGTTCTGGAGCCGTTCGGAGAGGCGGTTCAGCTCGTCGACGAAGCACAGCCGGCGGTGGGCCCGGACCAGGCGGCCGGGTCGGAAGGCCCGGGGGTCGAGGGCGCCGTGGGCCAGGGCGGCGGCGGGGTCGATGTCGCCCACGAGATCCTCGGGGAACAGGTCGGGTGAGCCCTGGATGCGCACGAAGCGATCCACGCCCGACAGCTCGACCTCGCCCGGCGGCGACAGCCCGGCCCGGCACTGCGGGCACATGGGTTCCCCGGGCAGGCAGTTGAACCAGCAGCTGGCCAGGCGGATGGGCCCGAGGGCGGCGGCGATCGACTCGCCCAGCACGGTCTTCCCCGAACCGACGGGCCCTTCCAGCAGCAGGTTCCGGCCCGCGGCGAGCACGGAGAGGATCTCGAGCTTGACCTCGCGGGGGCCGAGCCAGGCGTCGAGGAGCGACAGGCCCCGGCTGCGGACCGCCTCGGCCAGCTCCGCCCGCACTCCCTCAGCCACCGCCGTGGCCCCGCCGTGGCTCGCCCCACGAGCCTTCGAAGTACTGCTCGTGCACCGCCGGCTTGGGGGCGGCGGCGCCGTCCGGCGCGGGCGTGCCGGCGGGCCAACCGATGGCCAGCACGCCCCACTGGCACACCACCGCGTCCCCCGGAATCCCGAGGGCGGCGGTCAGCTCCTTGGGTTTGCAGGCGGTCACCGTGGCTCCCAGTCCGGCGTCGATGGCCACCAGCATGGCGGCCGAGATGCCCATCATCGCCTCCCCCACCAGGCCGACGGTGAGGTGGCGGAGGTCGGGCTCGGCGTTGACCATGGCCAGGAGATCACCGGCCCGGTCCAGATCGATGAGGCCCCGATCCACCAGCCGCTGCACGTTCCCCCGGTACTGGTCGGCCCACCAGCCGGGCTGGACGGCCCAGGCGATGAGGACGTCGGCCTCCTCCACGTAGCTCTGGCGCATGAGGGCGTCGAACACCGCCGGCCAGGTCTCCGGCTCCCGCTGCGTACGGCGCAGCACGATCCCCCGCCAGTCGTAGGTGTTGCCGGCGTGGGGCATGGCCAGCGGGGCGGCGAGCACCCGGTCGAGGACGTCGTCGGGCACGGTCCGGTCGGTGTCGAACCGCCGGGTGCTGCGGCGGGTGGTCAACAGCTCGGCGAGCTCCACGGGGACTGTCACACCTCCTGGGTAGGGTCGGCGACGGCCTAGCCGCCGGTGGTCGCCCGGAGGCGGCCGAGGGCAAGGTGGTGGGCGGCGTCGTCGCCCCAGGCGAAGCGCAGCGTCCGCAGCCGCTTGGTCAGGCGCTGGAGGCCGTACTCCTCGGTGAAGCCGATGGCGCCGTGGAGCTGGTGGGCCACGGCGGCCGCCTCCACCGACGACGACGAGATCCAGCCCTTGGCGGCGTGGGTGGTCTCCGGGTCGGCCGACCGGCAGGCGGCCCGGGCCATCCACGTGGCCCCTTCGGCCAGGGTGGCGAGCCGGGCGGCGCCGTGGGCCACCACCTGGAAGGCGGCGATGGGCCGCCCGAACTGCTGGCGCTCGGCGACGTAGCCCGCCGTCATCTCCGCCACCCGCCGCATGGCTCCGGCCATCTCGGCCCCGGCCACCGCCGCCGCCGCCCGGCGGGCTTCGGCCACCAGGGTGGCGTCGTCGCAGCGGACCTCGACCGGACCGTCGTCCTCCACCCGGGCCAGGCCGTCGCCGTCGAGGGCCCCGACGGGCTGCACCAGGAACTCCTCGTGGGCGGTGGCGACCCCGTCCCCCAGCATCACCAGGCACTCGGCGCTGCGCCCGTCCTCGGCCAGGCCGTCGCCCGCCTCGACGTCCGACACCGCCACCCTCCGCCCATCGGCCGAGGCGGCGAACAGGGTCGGGAAGACCACCGCGCTCCCCACCAGCGGCACCGAGACCCCGGCGGCGCCGAGTCCCTCGGCCACCAGGCCGAGGTAACCGAGCCCGTGATCGGGGTCCTCCAGGAGGAGATCGGTCCAGCCCCCGTCGACCAGGGCCATCCACGGGTTGTTGTCGCCGGCCGCCTGGACGGCCGCCTCGTTCACGGCCAGCTCCTCGTCGGTGAAGGTGAAGTTCACGGGACCTGCGCCAGCAGGGATCGGCGGCTGGGGCAGGGGCCCCCGGCCGCACCGCGATGAGCCGCCAGGTGAAGAGCCATGATCACGGCAGCCCCAGGCCGCGGCGGGCGACGATGCCCCGCAGGATCTCGTTCGTCCCGCCCCGGATGGAGAAGCTGGGGGCGGCCAGCCACGCCGGGTACAGGTGCCCTTCGAAGGCTCCGCCCAGGCGGGGTTCGACCCGGGCCGAGCGCCCCGCCCAGCGGGAGGCGACCTCGACCATGTGCTGCTCCACGT
>JBOGFO010000418.1:0-3037 GCA_050743445.1 Acidimicrobiia bacterium | reverse complement strand
TGGACCCGGCGCCGGGCCCGGGAGGCGAGCTGGCGGCAGGCGGCGGGAGACTTGCCCACTGTTTCGGCGATCTCCTTGTAGGGGACGTCGAACACGTCGGCCAGGACGAAGACGACCCGTTCCACCGGGCTCAGCGTCTCGAGGACACGCAAGAAGCCCATGGTGAGGGACTGCGACAGCTCGGCCATCTCCTCGGGGTCCCGCCTGGTGCTGAGCGCCAGCGGATCGGACGCCACCGGCTCGGGCAGCCACGGCCCCATGTAGACCTCCCGCTGGTGGCGGGCGGCCTTCAGGTGATCGAGGGCGATGCGGGCGACAACGGTGGTGAGCCACGCCGCCGGCCGCTCGATCGTCTCCGGCCCGACCCGCTCGAAGCGCAGCCAGGCCTCCTGGACCACGTCGTCGGCGTCGGACAGCGAACCGGTGATCCGGTAGGCGAGGCCGACGAGGCGGGGCTGTTCGGCGGAGAAGACCGCGGCCGGCTCGGAGAGGTCGATCTCCTCGACGTGGTCCAGGCGGCCGTCGTCCATCTCAGGCCACATCCTGGCGGGCGGGAGCCCGTCCGGACGAAGTGGCGGCCTGCGTCGCCCGGACAGCCTTGGCGGCCGCCGCCGAACCGGCGGCCGACCCGCTGGCGAAGACGGCGTCGGCCAGCCACCCGGTGGGGCCGACCCAGTCGCCGGCCACGTAGAGACCGGGAACGCCGGTGCTGTCGATGCCGGGCCGGCCGGCCAGGCCGCCGTTCGCCGGAGTGGCAACGGCGCCGATCACGGTCATGCGCCGCAGGAATCGCTGCTCCTCGATGGTGTCGGCGTCGACCCCGGCGATCCGGGCGTGCTCCTCCATCGAAGCCCGCAGCTCCTCGGCCGGAGTCTCATCGCCCAGCTCCAGGTAGCGGAGCACGTGGACCATCCCGTGGCCTTCGGGGGCCAGGCCCTTGGCTGCGGCGGTGTGGTCGACGAGGTAGATGGGCGGGTCGATCCCGAACAGGATCGGGTGCTCGAGGGGCCGGGTGAGGCCCAGCTCGAGGGTGGACGCCTCGGCCTCGGGACCCCCGGCCCATGCGGCCGGCGGATGTTCGAGCAGCGAGGCCGCCGACCGGGGCGTGCCCGCGGCCAGGACCACGGTTCGGGCCAGGACATCGAGGTCGGCGCCGTGGACGGCGAACCCGTCGCCGGTGGCGACCACGGACTTGGCTCCGGTGTGGGGTCGCACCTCGGCGCCGTGGCGCTTGGCGGCGTCGGCCACCGCGGCGACGAGTGAGGCCCAGCCGCCGTCGAGGTAGCGGACGCCGGCGACGAGCCCCTGGGGGATCTGGGTCGTCGGGATGTCGGCCGACGCCGTGTTCTCGTCGTTCAGGTAGCTGGTGGTGCGCACCAGCATGTTGACGACGGCCCGGGCGTCGTCGGCCAGGTCGAAGCTGTCGAGCCACTCTCCGATGGTGAGCCCGGCCACCTCCTCGGGCTTCCAGTGCTTCATCCCGGCCAGGAACTTGGCCAGGCCGGGCTTGCTCCGGGCCCGGAGCAGCTTGGACTTGACCAGCGTCCAGGTGTCGGCGGGGAGCAGGTCCACCTTGTCGCCCACCCGGCCCCGCGCTCCGGCGGCGGGCGGGGAGGCGCCGGTCACGGTCACGCCGAGGCGGGCCAGGGTGGCCTCGGCGGCACCGCCGTTGTAGAGGGCGTGGGCGCCCCGGTTGAACCGGTAGGCGCCGCGCTCGTCGGTGCTGGCCCGCCCGCCGGGCTGATGGGCTTCGACCACCAGGGTCGAAGCGCCGGTGGCGGCGGCGGTGGCCGCCGCGGTGAGGCCGGCCAGTCCGGCCCCTACGACGAGCACATCGAATTGCTGATCCATCTCGACTCCTTTGTCGGTGTCGGTCTGCTTTGTCGGTGTTCGTCCCCCGCCCCCATGACGACGTAGCCCCCCGGGTTGTGACAGCGGCCGAAAATGCCATCCCTGTAATTGTCAGAGCCCCTCCGCACACTCGATTTCGGGCCGGTAGGGGCCCCTCGACGAGAAAGGGCGGACGGGTGGACGGAGAGCGGTTCGAGCGCCTCGAGGTGCTCATGGGCCGGATGGCGGCCGGCGACGGAGACGCCGTCTTCGAGCTTTACTGGGAGTTCGGTGCGGCCATCGGCCGGGTGCTGCGGGGCGAGTTCCGCCGGCTCGGTGTGGAACGGGTGGACGCCGCTGAGATCGACGGGCTCGTCCTCGACGCCTGCATCGACCTGGCCGGCCGGGCCGGCTCCTGGGACCCGGAGCGGGGGGTCGCGCCCTGGACGTGGGCCCGGTTCCGCCTGCGGGCCCTGGTGGTGGCCCACATCGGCCAGTTCACCGACGCCCTGCCCGGTGAGGGACCGGCCGAGGTGGCCGGCCCCGTGGTGGCGGAAGGGCCGGGGCCGGGGGGCGCCGATCCGGGCGCCGATGCTGGTGCCGACGCTGGCACCCTGCTGCGGGCGCTGGCCGCCTCCCAGCCCGAGCTGCGCCTCCTCCAGGAGGGCCTCGACCTGGTGAGCCGGCCCGCCCAGCAGGCGATCCTGCTCGAAGTGAAGGTCCAGGCCGCGCTGGGCGACCCGTCGCCCGCCGTGACCGTCGGGCAGTTGACCGGGGTGCGACCCGACACCGTCCGCCAGACGGTCAAGCGGGTCCTCGACCGGCTGCGCCGCCTCGCCGCCGCCGACCCCCGCTTCGCCCCGCTGGCCGGCCTCGCCCTCCTCGGTCCCGCCGCCTGACCCCTACCATCTCCGGGCCATGAGCCGGGCCTTCTTCGAGCAGGTGGTGGAAGCGCTGGTGGGGTTCCTGCCTCCCGAGCAGGGCCAGTTCTCGTCCCGGGTCAGCGCCCGCAACGCCAAGGTGTGGTTCGACGAGGCCCGGGAGCACTACGAGGTCCAGATGATGCGCCGCGACGGCGTCGCCGTGCTCGAGATCGGCTTCCACGCCGAGCACTCCGACGCCGCCCGCAGCCAGGCCGTTCTCGACCGGCTGGCCGGCGCCGAGCGGCGCTGGCGGCGCAAGCTGGGCAAGGAGGTGGAGCTCGGCC
>JBOGFO010000417.1:0-3976 GCA_050743445.1 Acidimicrobiia bacterium | reverse complement strand
GCGCTACGCCCGCCCCGACGCCACCGACGACGAGGTGGTCGAGGCGTGCCGGGCCGCCCGCATCCACGACGTCATCGCCGCCCTCCCCGACGGCTACGGGACGGTGGTGGGCGAGCGGGGCTACCGGCTCTCGGGGGGCGAGAAGCAGCGGGTCTCGATCGCCCGCCTTCTCCTCAAGGCGCCCGCCATCGTCGTGCTCGACGAGGCCACCAGCCACCTCGACTCCGAGAACGAGGCCGCCATCCAGGCCGCCTTGGCCGAGGTTCTCACCGGCCGCACGGCCGTGGTGATCGCCCACCGTCTCTCCACCATCGCCGCCGCCGACCAGATCCTGGTCCTCGACGGCGGGCGCATCGTCGAGCGGGGCACACACCCCGAGCTGCTGCGGGCCCGGGGCCTCTACGCCGAGCTCTTCGCCACGCAGTTCGCGGCGGCCGCCGACCCCGCCGGCGCCACCGACGCCGCCGGCTGACCCGAGCCGCTACCCGGCCACGGGGGAACCGTGGTGGACCACCATCCGCCACGATCCTTCGTCCCGGACGAAGACGTTGGTGGCGGCGATCCGGGCGTCGCCCAGCACCGCGTCCGATGGGCCGCTTCCCTCTCCGGGACCACCCCGGCGCCCGGGCACCTCCTGGAGGATGTTCTCGTAGAGGGTCACCCAGGCCGCGTCACCGGCGACCACCACGGCTTCGTCAGTGAGGAAGAACTGGATGTACGGGGTGTGCTCGAAGATGCGCCGCCACGATTCCGCCACCGCCGGCCAGGAGCGCAGCGTGGGCCGTCCCGGATGCGTCACGGTGGCCCGGTCGCTGCACTCCCACACCTCGGCCATGGCCTTCAGGTCACGGGCCTCGAAGGCGGCGTAGAAGGTCCGGTTCGCTTCCAGCACGTCATCGGCGGCGCTCACCCGGCCATGCTGGCACGGCGGCGCCGGCTCAGCTGTGGCGGCCCTCGGCGAACTCCTCCAGCATCTTCTTGCAGAAGGACGGCAGGTCATCGGGCTTGCGGCTCGTCACCAGGCCGTTGTCGGTGTGGACCTCCTCGTCGACCCACGTGCCGCCGGCGTTGCGGATGTCGGTCTGCACGCTCGGCCACGACGTGACGGTCCGCCCCTTCACCCCACCCGCCTCGACCAGCATCCAGGCGGCGTGGCAGATGGCGGCCACCGGCTTTCCGGCGGCGAAGAACGACTGGACGAAGTCCACCGCCTCGGGGACGGTCCGCAGGTGATCGGGATTGGCCACCCCGCCCGGGAGCATGAGGCCGGCGAAGGACGATGCGTCCGCCGTCCCGACGGTCTCGTCGACGGGGAACGTGTCCGCCCGGTCGAGGTGGTTGAAGGCCTGGACCTGGCCGGCTTCGGGGGCGATCAGGACGGGTTGCCCACCCGCCTCTTCCACGGCCTTCCACGGCTCCGTGAGCTCGATCTGCTCCACGCCCTCGTTGGCCATCAGGAACGCGATCCGCTTGCCCTTGAGATCCATCTCATCCTCCTGGTCGCTCGATCCGGTCTCCGACCCTTGGCGTACCCCAGGTAGGGTTCGTCGAACACACAATCGCCCTTTTGCAACGCACAGGTAGGGAGCCGGTGAGCCGGAAGGGACGACCCGCGATCGTCGGGCGGGAAGCGGAGATCGCCGCCCTCCGGCGGTTCGTCCGGGACATCGCCATCTCGCCGGGGGCCCTGATCATCAGCGGAGAGCCGGGCGCGGGAAAGACCGTCCTGTGGGACGAGGCGGTCGACGCCGCCCGGCGCCGGTCCCTTCAGGTCCTCAGCGCCCGGCCCACCCCGGCCGAGACCGGCGACCCGTTCGCAGCCCTCGCCGATCTGCTTGCCGACCTCCTCAACGACCTCGGTGACGCCCCCCTCACAGGGCTCGAAGGCGCCCCCCGGCGTGCCCTGGAGGTTGCCCTCCTGCGGGTGGAGCCGAGCGGCCATGCCCTCGAACCGCGGGCGGTGGCCACCGCCGTCCGCCACGTCCTGGTGCAGGCGGCCGAGGCCGGCCCGGTCCTCGTCGCCATCGACGATGTCCACTGGCTCGACACCGCGTCCGCCCGGGCCCTCACCTTCGCCCTGCGCCGGCTCGGCTCCCGGCCCGTGGGGGTGCTCCTGGCGGTGCGGGCCGACCATCGCCTCCCCGTCCCCCTCGGCCTCGACCGGGCCTTCGACGGGGACCGGCTCACCCACCTCGAGCTCGGCCCGCTGGCGGACCGCCACCTCGACCTGATCCTCTCTGAGCGGCTGCTCGCCGGCCTGCCGCCCGACGTGCTCGTCCGGGTGCGCGACGCCACCCATGGGAACCCGTTCTTCGCCCTCGAGCTCGGCTCGGCGATCCTGGCTCGGCCCGGGCCCCTCCAGCCGGACGAGCCCCTCCACGTCCCGCCCTCGCTGCGCCTCGTCCTCCAGGAGCGCCTCGACGGGCTGAGCCCTCACGCCGCCGACGCCATCCTCACCGCCGCCGCGCTGCCCCGCCCCACCCGGGACCTCGTCCACCGGGCCGGCACGGGGCCCGACGGCGACGCCGACGGGCTGGGCGAGCTCATGAGGGCCGGTCTGGTGGAATCCGACGGCGAGCGCGTCACGCTGGTGCATCCCCTCCTGGGAGCCCTGGTCTACGACGAGGCCCCACCCGACCGGCGCCGCCGGCTGCACGCCGACCTGGCCGGCCGGGCGTCCGACCCCGAGGAGCGGGCCCGCCACCTGGCCCTCGCCTCCCGGCATCCCGACGAGGGGGTGGCCCGAGCCCTCGACGAGGCCGCCCACCGGGCCCGGGCCCGGGGTGCCCCGGAGGTCGCCGCCGGCCTGGCCGACCAGGCCCTGCGGTGCACACCCCCCAACTCCCCCGAGGCCCGCCTGCGCCGCAGCTTCGAGGCCGCCGACCACCACTTCGCCGCCGGCGGGCTGGCGAGGGCCCATCACCTGCTGGCCGACATCGTGGCCGGCGCGCCCCGGGGTGTCGCCCGGGCCCGGGCCCTGCACCGGCTGGGTGAGCTCCAGGCCCAGACCGTGGGCTTCCCCGCCGCCGACAGCCTCTTCACCGAGGCCCTGGCCGAAGCCGGCGACGACCGGCCGCTGCGCATCGAGCTGCTCTGCGACCTGGCCTTCGCCCGCCTGCTGGCGGGTGACCTCGGCGGCGCCGCCGAATACGCCGACGTGGCTCTGGAGCTGGCCGGCGGGGTCGGCGACGAGGCCTCCACGTTCCCCTCGCTCGCCCCCCTCGTCTGCGTCGCCCTGTGCGACTTCCTCCGCGGCTACGGGGTCCGGTCCGACCTGTTGGAGCGGGCCATGCGCATCGCGGACCGGACGGTCCGCGAGGCCGTGGTGGTGCGGCCCGGCTACCTCCACCTGCCCCACATCCCGGCGGCGATCCTCAAGTGGGCCGACGACCTGAACGGGGCCCGGGCCCGCTACGCCCTGGCCTCCCACCGCACCGGTGAGCGGGGCGACGAGAGCTGGCGGCCCTGGCTCCTCTATCAGATGAGCGAGCTGGAGTGCTGGGCCGGCAACTGGGAGCTGGCGGCCGACCTGTCCCGCCGGGCCCACGAGTCCGCCGAGCGCACCGGCCAGGCCGGGGTCGCCGGCTTCGTGCTCTACGCCCGGGCCCTGGTGGCGGCCCACCGGGGTGACGTGGAGGACGCCCAGCGGCTCGCCGAGGAGGGCGTGGCGGCGGCCCAGGCGGCGGGGACGCTCACGGCCGCCATCCTGAACCAGACCGTGCTCGGGTACATCGCCCTGGTGCAGGGGAACCACCATGGCGCCCTGGCCCAGCTGGTGCCCGTCCGCCGGACACTGGCCGCCATCGGCCTGGCCGACCCCGGAGTGATCCGCTGCCTGCCCGACGAGATCGAAGCCCATCTCGCCCTCGGTGATCTCGACCAGGCCGAAGCCCTCCTCGACGGGCTCAACCGCCAGGCGGCGGCCACCGGGCGGGCCTCGGCCCTCGCCGCCGGCGCCCGCGGCCAGGGCCTGCTC
>JBOGFO010000416.1:0-3322 GCA_050743445.1 Acidimicrobiia bacterium | reverse complement strand
GGACGTCGATCGCGGTGGTGATCTCGACGGTGGCCATGCCCAGGTGGGTGCCGGCCAGGCCGAGCTCGCCGGCCCGGTGGGTGGGTGGGGAGGCGGCCCGGTGGGTGGGTGGGGAGGCGGCCCGGTGGGTGGGTGGGGACCCGATGGCGCGCTTGGCTTCGACCACCAGGTGGGTCTCGACGAAGTGCAGGTACTCGCGGTCGACCGTGGCCTCGTAGAGCGTGGGGACGCCGGCGGTGGCGGCGGCGGCCACGGCCGCCCGGTGCACCACCAGGTGGTCGGGGTGGCCGTAGATGCCCTCGGGGTCGTAGGTCACCAGGGCGGCGGGTGACTCCGCGGCCAGGATGGCCGCCACCCGGGTCGCCACCTCGTCCTCATCCGCCCACGCCAGCGAGTTGTCGCACGTGTGGGTCGGATCTCCGGTCAGACCCGAGTCGTGGTAGCCGAGGAACTCCAGGCGGGCCACCCCCAGGATGGCGGCGGCCTCCTCCGTCTCGCGGCTGCGCACGGCGGCGAGGTCGGCATGGCCGAAGCCGGGCGCCGCTTCCCCCCACTCGCCGCCGGTGGCGATGATCACGACGACCCGCCAGCCCCGCTCGGCCAGGAGCCAGATGGTCCCGCCGGTGAAGATCGCCTCGTCGTCGGGATGGGCATGGAGGAGGGCCACCGTCCCGGGCGGCCCCTCGGGATTCACGTCGGGATTATGGTCTGGCCCATGCTCGACCGCTGGCTTCAGATCGCCGCCCAGGAAGCCGGGGCGGACCAGGTTGACCCCGCGTTGCTCACCCAGGACGCCGTCACCGCCCTGCTCAACCTGGCCCGGGACGCCGCCCACGGTGTCGCCCGGCCCGCCGCGCCCCTCGCCACCTTCGCCGTCGGGCTGGCTCTCGGCCGCTCCGGCGGAGGCCCCGACGAGCTGGCCGCGGCCGTGGAACGCGTGGTGGCGGCGGCCAACGAATGGGCCCACACGGAGAAGCCCGAGGACTCCGAGCCTCAGGCCTAGGCCGACGAACGCTCGGCCACCAGCGCGGCCAGCGCCGTCGTCAGGGGCACGGCCGCCACCAACCCCAGGCTTCCCACCAGGGTGCGGACCACCTCGGTGGCGACCAGCTCGCCGGTCAGCACCGCCGAGAGGTCCCGGTTGGAGAGGGTGAAGAGGACCAGCAGCGGGAGGGCGGCGCCGGCGTAGGCCAGCACCAATGGGTTGACGGTGGAGGCGATGTGGTCGCGGCCGATGCGCAGGCCGGCGGCGAACAGCCTGGTGAAGCGGTAGGTGGGGTTGGCCTGGTGCAGCTCCCACACGGCCGACGCCTGGGTCACGGTGACGTCGTCGAGCACGCCCAGGGAGCCGATGACGATCCCGCCCAGGAGCAGGCCCTGGAGGTTCACCCGGCCGGCGGCGGCCTGGAGGAAGCCCGCCTCCTCCGAGGCCAGCCCGGAGAAGTGGGCGGCCTCGACGAAGACCCAGGCCAGCACGCCCGTGAGGAGCAGGCTGCCGAGCGTGCCGAGCACGGCGGTGCTGGTCCGGGTGTTGACGCCATGGGCCAGGTAGAGGGCGACGAACATGATGGTGGCCGCTCCCACCACTGCCACCGCCACCGGGCTCTTTCCCTCCAGGATGGCGGGGAGCACGAACTTGACCAGGACGGCCAGGCTCACCCCGAGGCCGGCCAGGGCCATGACCCCCCGCCACCGGGCCAGCGCCACGACCGCCAGGGCGAAGCACACGCCGAGCACCATGAGCGGGCCCCGGCGCTGGTAGTCGGAGAAGTAGTAGGTCCGCTGGCCGCCGGAGCCGGTCGCCCCCGGCACCACGCCGACCACGATGCGGTCGCCCACCTCCAGGCGGGGCGCTCCCGGCCCCTCGCTCACTTCCAGGGGGACGGTCTCGCCCGCCTCCTCGCCGCTGGTCTGCTCGGCGTCCACCTCCTGGCACACCACGTTCTGGCTGGCGTCGGTGCCCTCGCACGGACGGCGCTCAATGGTGGCGATCGTCGCGTCGGCCAGGATCGCCGGCGGGCCGATGACATCGGGAACGGGCGGCGTCGGATCGTCGGGCCAGAGCACCACCAGCCCGATTGCCGTGGCGGCCAGGAACGGGGAGATGGCGATACCGAGCAGCAGGCGGGGGTGCGACCCTCAGCCCTCCTCGCCGGCGACGATCGCCTCGGCCAGCTCCTCGTCTCTCGTGGTTGCGGCCGGGTTCGAACCTCGCTCCCGGCGGGCGGCGATCTCGGCCTCGAGCTCGTTGGCCAGCCGCTCGTCGTTGACGAAGAGGTCGGCCGGCTCCATGGACTCGAAGGCGATGACGCCCATGTCCTCGAACGCCCGCTGGACCTTGTCGCCCCACAGCCCGATGCGCTTGACGGTGGGCACGACCCGCGAGAAGAGGTTCATGCGGTAGAGGGACATGACCTGGGCGTGCTCCACGTACTCGACGCACTCGGCCACGTCGAGGCCCAGGTTGGCCCACACCTCCTCGCCCAGGAACCGGTCCCGCAGGAGGTAGCTGGCCTCCACCACGAACTCCTCCCGCTCCCGGCGCTCGGCCTCGGTCAGATCCGCGTAGGCGTCCTGGAGGGCGAGCAGGCCGAAGGCCACGTGGCGGGCCTCGTCCTTCATGACGTAGGCGTTGAGGGAGCGGGTCAGGGGATGGCGGGTGAGGTCGCGGATCATGCCGAAGGCGGCCAGGGCGACACCCTCGATCATCACCTGCATGCCCAGGTAGGTCATGTCCCAGCGGGAGTCGCTGATGGTCTGGTCGAGGAGGCTGGCCAGGTGGGGATTGATGGGGTAGGCCAGGTCGACCTTGTCGTTGAGGAACCGTGAGTACGCCTCGACGTGACGGGCCTCGTCCATCACCTGGGTGGCGGCGTAGAACTTGGAGTCCACGTCGGGGACCGTCTGGACGATCTTGGCGGCGCACACCAGGGCGCCCTGCTCGCCGTGGAGGAACTGCGAGAACAGCCAGGCGATGTAGTGGTGGCGGAGGTTGTCCTTGTCCGCCCGGCTCATTGACTCGAAGGAGTCGGAACCCGAGATGGGCACGTAGTAGTCGGGGAAGGCGTCCTGGTCCGAGAAGTCGAGGTCGAGGGACCAGTCGATCAGGGTGGCGGCGTTCCACTGCTTCGCCTTCCCCTTCTCGTACAGCTTGAGGAGCCGGTCCCGACCCGAGTCGTAGTCCCAGTTGAAGGCGGTCTCGGTCTCGCAGGGCACGAACCACTTGTCCGGCCCCACCGGAATCGTGTAGCGCCGCAGGCTCATGGGGGGACGATACAGCGGTGGCGGGGCCTACGAGGGTCCCGCCACCGGTGTTCTGGAC
>JBOGFO010000415.1:0-6678 GCA_050743445.1 Acidimicrobiia bacterium | reverse complement strand
TCCGGCCGGGCCGGCCGAACCTCCCCGCCGGCTACTTCCTGGTCGCGGGCGACGGCGGGGTCTTCAACTTCGGCGACGCTCCGTTCGAGGGCAGCCTCGGGGGCCAGCGGCTCAACCGACCGGTGGTGGGGATGGTGGCCACCCCGGGGGGCGACGGCTACCACCTGGTGGGCTCCGACGGAGGGGTCTTCACCTTCGGGGACGCACAGTTCGAGGGCGGGACGGGGGGGACGACACTCAATGCCCCGGTGGTGGCCATGGCGTCCCTGCCGGTGGAAGCGGAAGCCCGGCTGATCGACAAGCTGGGCATCACCGTCGGCCAGGTCCGCCTGGCCGAGGGCGACGGCGGCGTCCGGGTGACGGTGACGGCCCGGGACCTGGTCACCGGCTTCCACGGCTTCCACGTCCATACCATCGGGACGTGCGAGCACGGCAAGGCCTTCGTCACCGCCGGCCCCCACCTGGGGGCGTCCCCCGAAGTGCACCATCCGGACCACCCCGGCGACCTCCCGCCCCTCTTGGCCGACCAGGCCGGGCGGGCGTCGGCCACGTTCCGGACCACGCGCTTCACCCTGGCCGAACTCCTCGAGGGGGACGGCACCGCCTTCGTGATCACCTCCGAGCGGGACAACTTCGCCAACATCCCCACCGACCGTTACGACCCCGACCCCGAGGGCGAAACATTGGAATCGGGCGACAGCGATACCGCCGGCCGCATCGCATGCGGGGTGGTGGAAGGGTCCCGGGACAAGACGCCGCGCTCCGGCTACTGGCTGGGCGCGGCCGACGGTGGCGTCTTCAACTTCGGCGACGCCCCCTTCCTCGGCTCGGCTGGGGGCGCCAAGCTGAACCGGCCCGTGGTGGGCATCGCCGCCACCGCCTCGGGGGACGGCTACTGGCTGGTGGCGTCGGACGGAGGCGTCTTCAACTTCGGCGACGCCACCTTCGAGGGCTCGACCGGGGGCGTGACGCTCAACGCCGACATCGTGGGAATCGCCGGCACCGCCTCGGGGGCGGGCTACTGGCTGGTGGGCGGCGACGGGGGCGTCTTCAACTTCGGCGACGCCGCCCTCCACGGCAGCCTGGGGGGAACGAAGCTCAACTCCCCGATCATCGGCATCTCGGCCACGCCGACCGGAGCCGGCTACTGGCTCTTCGCCGCCGACGGTGGGGTCTTCACCTTCGGCGACGCCGGCTTCGCGGGGAGCACCGGCGGCATCCGCCTCAACCGGCCCATGGTCGGGTCGAGCGCCTTCACCGGCTGATCCTGGACCGAGGCGGGTGCGATGTTGGCCCTCACAGGGCCAGGATCGCACCTGCCTTCATCCGAGCGCGGCCCGGACGGCCTCCACGTCGCGGTGCATCGCCTCGATCAGGGCATCGACGGACTCGAAGCGCAGCTCGTCGCGGATGCGGGCCACGAAGCGGACGGCGGCCTGCTGGCCGTAGAGCTCGCCGTCGAAGTCGAGAAGGTGGGCCTCGAGGAGGCGGTGGCCGGCGGTATAGAAGGTCGGGCGGCGCCCGAGGTTGATGGCGGCGGGCCGGTCCTGGCCGTCGGAGCCCCGGAAGCGGCCGGCGTAGATCCCGTCGGCGGGCAGGCAGATCTCGCCGGGAACATCGACGTTGGCGGTGGGAAAGCCGAGGGTCGCCCCTCCCCGCTTGTCACCTTCGATGACCGGGCCCCGGACCTCATGCGGGCGGCCCAGCAGAGTGGCGGCCGCCTCCACGTTCCCCTCCACCAGCAGCTGGCGGATGGCGGTCGACGAGTAAGCAGTGCCCTTGGGGCCACCCCGCACCCCGGGTCCGTCGCCGGCGGTGACCAGGGGCAGGCCGACGACCTCGAATCCGTGCTCGGCGCCCATGGCCTCGAGGAGGGCGACGTTGCCCTTGCGCTGGTTGCCGAAGTGGAAGTCGTAGCCCACCACCACGAGCCCGGCCTGGAGGCAGTCGACCAGCACCTCCCGGACGAACTCCTCGGCCGACTCCTGGCGGCGGTTCTCGTCGAAGGTGAGCACCAGGGTGTGGTCGACCAGCCCGGTGGCCTCCAGCAGCTCCAGCTTCTGGTCGAGGGTGGTGAGCAGCTTGGGAGCCGTTTCCGGCCGCACCACCTGGGCGGGATGCCGGTCGAAGG
This sequence comes from Acidimicrobiia bacterium, assembly GCA_050743445.1. Lineage (GTDB taxonomy): Bacteria > Actinomycetota > Acidimicrobiia > IMCC26256 > BP-133 > CAWBJP01. Next base: position 4,547 of record JBOGFO010000415.1, on the reverse strand, counting down.
TCACCAGGGCGGTGCCCAGGTTCCGGGCCGTCGCCTCGTCGCGCACCCGCCGGAGGAGCGCATGGTGGCCGAGGTGGACACCGTCGAAGGCACCGATGGTGGCCGCCGTGCCCCCGACCGGGCAGTTGTCGAGACCTCGCACGACCTGCATCAGCTCACGCCCCCGACATGACGACGAGCGGGCGCGCCGAGGCCCCGCGCCGCTCGTAGACGGCGAGCAGGTCGGCGTCGGGACCGATGATCGCCACGGGCGCGGCGGTGTCGCCGGGACAGAGCAGCGCCATCGGGAACACCGTCCCATGGCGGACTCCCTGGGCCATGGCCTCGTCGACCACCACCCGCTCCAGGTGGCGCACGGCCTCGACGGGGGCGAGCACCAGCTGGCTCCCCTTGGCCTCAACCTCTCCCAGAGGATGAGCCTCGTCGAGACCGAACGGGCCCACGGCCAGACGCCGGAGCCGGGCCAGATGGGCGCACCCGCCGAGGGCGGTGCCGAGGTCGTCGGCCAGGGACCTGATGTACGTGCCGCTGCCACAGGCGACCCGCATGGTGGCGACCGGGAACTCGCCCCCCGAGAACCCGGACACCTCGATGCTGTCGATGCGCACGCGCCGGGGCGCCCGCTCGACCTCCTCGCCGCGACGGGCGAGCTCATGGAGCCGGCGGCCGTCCACCTTCACGGCCGAGACCATAGGGGGCACCTGGTCGATCTCGCCCACGAAGCCCCGGGTGGCGGCGATCAGCGCCTCGGCGGTGAGGCCGGGCATGGGGTGCCGGCGCGTCTCCCGCCCGGCGGCGTCGAGCGTGTCGGTGGCCACCCCGAAGCCGACATCACCCTCGTACACCTTGGTGGTGTCGGTCAGGAAGCGCAGCAGCCGGGTGGCCCGGCCGACGCCGACGAGCAGCACCCCGGTGGCGTCAGGGTCGAGCGTGCCGGCATGGCCGACGCGCTTGATGGAGAGGCTCCGGCGGAGCTTGGCGACCACGTCGTGCGATGTCCATCCGGCCGGCTTGTCCACCACCACGAGCCCGTCCACGAGAGCCCTCAGGGCAGGTCGGCCAGGACGCGCTCGACGACCGCCTCGATGGGACCGGCGGCCGTGAAGCCGGCCGCGAAGCGGTGCCCGCCGCCGCCGTGACGGGCCGCCACCGATGACACGTCGACGGCGCCGAGCGACCGCAGGCTGACCCGGAAAGTCCCGTCGGTCGCCTCCTTGAGCACACACGAGACCTCGGCCTCGCGGGCCTGGCGGAGGAAGTCGATGAGGCCCTCCGTCTCCTCGTAGCTCACCCCGTGGCGGGCGAGGTCGTCCTGGGTCACCGCCGCCCAGATCATGGCCTTGGAGGCCACCAGCTCGGCCCGGCCCAGGACCTCGCCGACCAGCCGGAGGTAGGCCAGGCGGTGCTCGTCGAAGAGGGTCCGGTTGAGGCGGGCGACGGGCACATCGAAATCGAGCAGCCGCCGGGCCAGATCGAAGACCTCGACGCTGGTGCTCTCGTACTGGAACCGCCCGGTGTCGCACACCAGCCCGGCGTACAGGCAGACGGCGGCGTCGTGGTTGAGCGGCAGGCCGAGAGCTCCGATGAGACGGGCGGTCACCACCGCGCTGGCCGCCGCCCGGGAGTCGACCAGGTGCACCGACCCGAAGCGGGTGTTGGAGACGTGGTGGTCGATCACGACCAGCTCCTTGGCCGCCCGGGCCGCATCGGCCAGTGCCCCGAGCCGTTCGACGGACCCGCAGTCGAGCGTCACCATGACTTCGGGCTCGGCCGGGAACTTCTCCGCCGGCGTGAGCAGGTCGAGGCCGGGAAGCTCCCGGTAGTGCTCCCCCACGATCTCGGGACCGGCGAAGGCGGCCACCGAGGGCCGCCCGGCGGCCAGGAGCACGTGGTGCAGGGCGAGCATGGACCCCAGGGCGTCGCCGTCGGGAGCCACGTGGCAGGCGAGGGCGACGAGGCTCGCCCCGGCCACCAGTGATGCCGCCTTGGCCAGATCCCCCTCGGGATAGCCCTCGTTGACGCTCATTCGGACACCTCGGACTCGCCGCTGTGCAGCTCGCGGAGGATCCGCTCGAGCCGGTCCACCTGGGTCAGGGCGGGGTCCTCCTTGAAGATCAGGTCCGGCGTGTACTTGAGGCGGACCTGACGGCCCAGCACGGACTTGAGGTGCCCGGTGATGTCCCGCAGGGCGTCGGCGGTGTCCTCGTGGACCTGACCCGGATCGGCATCCTCGATGTACCCGGGCAGATCGAGCACCGAGTACCACACCGTGGCCTGGCGCAGGTCGCCGGTGACGTCGACGCCGGTGAGCGTCACGAAGCCGAGCCGGGGATCGGAATCGGAGACCCGCTCGAGCTCCTCGGCCAGGACTTCGCGCACCAGCTCGTTGACCCGCGCCACACGGGGGTAGCGACGATCGGGCATGCCGTCACTCCTCGGACTCCAGATAGGCGGTGGAGGTGTCGAGGACCTCCACCTCGGGAGAGGACCTGACGAAGCGCTCGATCGTACCGAGCACCTCCTCCAGGTGACGATTGCTCTCGGCCACCACGGCGACGGCAATGGCCGCCCGTTGCCACAGGTCCTGATGGTCGACCTCCGCCACCGAGAGGTGGAAGCGGTGCCGCAACGTGTCCACGAGAGGCCGGACCGCGGCCCGTTTGGCCTTGAGAGACCGGCTCTCGGGCACGTGCAGGTCGAAACGCAAGGCGGCCGCATGCACGAACCCATTGTCGCAAGCCCGGGGGGGCAGGACGAAACGCGATCAGCAACCCACCCCGGGATCAGGTCCTCGGGATCTCCTTGACCATGAAGGTCTCGATGATGTCGCCAGACTTGAGGTCCTGGAAGTTCTCCAGCCCGATGCCGCACTCGTAGCCCGCCTGGACCTCGCGTGCATCCTCCTTGAACCGCTTGAGGGAGGCGATCTCCCCCTTCCAGATGACGACGCCGTCGCGGAGGAACCGGACCTTGGATCCACGGGTGATGGTGCCGTTGCGGACGTAGCACCCGGCCACCTTGCCGACCCGGGGGACGGAGAAGACCTCCCGCACCTCGGCGTCGCCGGTGACGACCTCTTCGAACTCGGGCTTGAGCATGCCCACCATGGCCGCCTCGATGTCCTCGAGGACCTGGTAGATCACCTCGTAGAGCCGGAGCTCCACCCCTTCGTGGTCGGCCACCTCCCGAGCCTTGCGGTCGGGCCGGACGTTGAAGCCGATGATGGTGGCGTTGGCCACGTTGGCCAGCTGGATGTCGCTCTCGTTGATGCCACCGACGCCCCGGTGGACGAAGGCCAGCTTCACGTCGTCGCGCTCCAGCTTGCGCAGCGCCTCGGTGAGCGCCTCCAGGGAGCCCTGGACGTCGGCCTTGAGCACCAGGTTGAGGGTGGCCACCTCGCCACGCGAGATGTGCTCGAAGATGTCCTCGAGCTTGGTGCCGGCGTGGCTGGTGCCCAGGTCGGCGAGCGCCGTCTGGCGGCGACGCCGGGACCGGGCCTCGGCCACGATCCGGGCTGTGCGGTCGTCCGGGGCGACCCGAAGCTCGTCGCCGGCGGCCGGCACGTCGTCGAAGCCAAGCACCTGCACGGGAACGGACGGCCCCGCCTTGGTCTCCTGGGCGCCGTTCTCGTCGAGCATGGCCCGCACCCGACCCCAGGCGGCACCGGCCACCACGGGATCGCCGATGCACAGGGTCCCCCGCTCGATGAGGACGGTGGCCACCGGACCCCGACCGGAATCCAGGTTGGCCTCGAGCACGATGCCACGGCAGGGTGCCGACGGGTTGGCCCGCAGCTCCTCGACCTCGGCCACCAGCAGGATCGACTCCAGCAGGCCGTCGATGTTCTGGCCCTCGAGGGCGGAGACCTCGACGAAGATCGTCTCGCCGCCCCACTCCTCGGGTACCAGCTCCTGCTCGGTCAACTGGCGCCGCACCTTGTCGGGGTCGGCGTCCTCCTTGTCGACCTTGTTGATGGCCACGATGATCGGAACCTCGGCGTACTTGGCGTGGTTGAGGGCCTCGATCGTCTGGGGCATGACCCCGTCGTCGGCCGCCACCACCAGCACGGCGATGTCGGTGGCCTGCGCGCCCCGGGCCCGCATGGCGGTGAACGCCTCGTGGCCGGGGGTGTCGATGAAGGTGATCTTCCGGCCGTTGCGCTCGACTTGGTAGGCACCGATGTGCTGGGTGATGCCACCGGCTTCGGACGCGACCACGTTGGCCTCCCGGATGCGGTCAAGGAGCTTGGTCTTGCCGTGGTCGACGTGGCCCATCACGGTCACGACCGGGGGGCGCCACTCGAGCAGAGCGTCGTCCTCTTCGTCGTCGTCCTCGCCGAGGAGCTTCTGGAGCTCGAGCTCCGCTTCCATGCCCGGCTCGACCAGGATCACCGTGGCACCGAGCTCGTCGGCGATGAGCTCGATCATCTCGTCGGAGAGCGCCTGGGTGGCGGTGACCATCTCCCCCGCCATCATCAGCATCCGGACGATGTCGGCCGGGGTGCGGTTCAGCTTGGGCGCCAGCTCCTGGATGGTCGAGGCCCGGGG
>JBOGFO010000414.1:0-4353 GCA_050743445.1 Acidimicrobiia bacterium | reverse complement strand
CGCCACCCTCGAAGCCGGCGTTGACGGCGATCAGCCGAGCCGGCGCGTCGAGCGAGCGGGCGACGATGTTGGCGCCGAGCGCCTCGTCACCGGTCAGCTTGTCGGCGGTGGCCTTCACCGCCGGCTTGGCCCGAAGCAGGGCGGTGCCGCCACCGGCGACGATCCCCTCCTCGATGGCCGCCCGGGTGGCGGAGAGGGCGTCCTCGATCCGGTGCTTCTTCTCCTTGAGCTCCACCTCGGTGGCCGCTCCGACCCGGATCACGGCGACACCGCCGGACAGCTTGGCCAGGCGCTCCTGAAGCTTCTCCTTGTCCCAGTCGGAGTTGCTCTCCTCGATCTCGTGCTTGAGCTGGTTGATCCGGCCCTGCACGGACTCCTGGCTGCCGGCACCCTCGATGATGGTGGTGTCGTCCTTGGTGACGACCACCTTGCGGGCCCGGCCGAGAAGGTCGAGATCGACGTTCTCGAGCTTCAGACCGACCTCGGCGGCGACGACCTCGCCCCCGGTGAGGACGGCGATGTCGCCGAGCATCGCCTTGCGGCGGTCACCGAAGCCGGGGGCCTTGACCGCCACCGAGGTGAACGTGCCCCGGATGCGGTTCACGACCAGGGGGGCGAGCGCTTCGCCTTCGATGTCCTCGGCCACGATCAGCAGCGGCCGGCCGGACTGCATGACCCGCTCCAGCACCGGCAGGACGTCGCGCACGTTGGAGATCTTCGAGTTGACGATCAGGATGTAGGGGTCGTCGAGGACGGCTTCCATCCGCTCGGCGTCGGAGACGAAGTAGGGCGAGATGTAGCCCTTGTCGAACTGCATGCCCTCGGTGAACTCCAGCTCCATCCCGAAGCCCTGGCCTTCTTCGACGGTCACGACGCCGTCGCGGCCCACCCGGTCGATGGCGTCGGAGATGATGCTCCCGATCTCCGGCTCGGCGGCCGAGATCGACGCCACCTGGGCGATCTCCTCCTTGGAGTCGATCTCCTTGGATTGCTCGCCGATGGACTTGACCACAGCCGCCACCGCCGTTTCGATCCCCTTCTTGAGGGAGAGCGGGTTGGCCCCGGCGGCCACGTTGCGCAGACCCTCCCGGACCAGGGCCTGGGCCAGCACCGTGGCGGTGGTGGTGCCGTCACCGGCGATGTCGTTGGTCTTGGTGGCGACCTCCTTCACCAGCTGGGCACCCATGTTCTCGAAGTGGTCTTCGAGCTCGATCTCCTTGGCGATCGTCACCCCGTCATTGGTGATGGTGGGAGCGCCCCACTTCTTCTCCAGCACCACATTGCGGCCGCGGGGGCCGAGGGTGACCCGCACCGTGTTGGCCAGCTTGTTGACCCCGGCCTCGAGGCCCCGACGAGCCTCTTCGTTGAAGATGAGCTTCTTCGACATGTATTCCTCCGGATCGAGATGAGCGCGCTGGCGGCGCCCCGAGGGGCGCCGCCACCTTCGACTTCTGTCCCCTACTTGACGACTTTGGCCAGCACGTCACGGCTGGTCAGGATCAGCAGATCCTCGCCGTCGACGGCGATTTCCGTCCCGCCATACTTGGAGTAGACGACTGTGTCGCCGGCGGCGAGATCCGGAGGAATGAGCTCCCCGGACTGCTCCGAGCGACGACCCGGCCCCACGGCCAGGACGGTCCCCTGCTGGGGCTTCTCCTTGGCGGTGTCAGGGATGACCAGGCCGCTTGCGGTCTTCTCCTCCGCCTCGCTCGGACGGACGACGATCCGGTCTTCCAGCGGCTGCAGGTTCATTGCGACTTCGGCCTCCTCGAAGGTACCTGAGATTTCGAACGCATTAGCACTCTAGCGGTGAGAGTGCTAACGAGCCGCACCGTAGCAAGCTGCTCCGCGCCCTGCAACCCGCCGGACACGCTCAGGAGCGGACCGCGACCACCTCGAGGTAGTCACCGGGCGCGGCGAGGACGGTGTCCGACCGGCTGTGCTTCCGCCACACGTTCATGAGGTCGCGGCCCAGCGCCGCCTGACCGTCGGGGTCGAGGGACTCGAACGCCACTTTGGTGGGTCCGAACCAGGTTCGGAAGTACTCCAGGGCCTGCTCCACGGAAGGCCAGCGGAAGACGAGCTGGCGGCGCTCGATCCGCAGCTCGGAGATGGCGTCGCCGAAGAGCTCCTCCAGGCGCTGCCGCCGGCCCCAGTCCGCCGGCGGCCGGATCCCGGGCGGCGGGGGGACGTGGGAGGCGGTGATGCCGAACATCTCGCCCACCATCCCTTCAGGAGCCCAGTTGGCCATCCCGATCCGGCCGCCGGGCCGGCACACCCGCACCAGCTCGGCCGCCGTGCGCTCCTGGTCGGGGGCGAACATCGCCCCGAAGGTGGACAGCACGACGTCGAAGGACCCGTCGGGATAGGGAAGGGACTGGGCGTCGGCCACCTCGGTGACCAGCGGCAGACCCTCGGACACGGCCCGGCGGGCGGCGGTCTCCAGCAGGTGGGGAACGAAGTCAGTGGCCGTGACGTCGGCCCAGCGCCGGGCGGCAGCCAGGGCCGTGTTCCCGCTGCCGGCGGCGACGTCGAGCACCCGCTCCCCCGGCAGGACGTCAACGGCCTCGCACAAGAGCTCGCCCACGATCACGGCCATGACCCCGATGCGGGCGAAGTCGCCCTCCGACCAGACGAACCGCTGGCGCGCGGTGATGGCGTTGAAATCAGGTTCGGTCATCAGTCCACCGTCGGCAATCTGAGGCCGGGGGAGGCCCCGCCGTTCAAGGGGGTCGGTCCGTCGGAGCGGAGCCGCCACCAGGCCGCGGCGGCGATCATCGCCCCGTTGTCGGTACACAGCGACGGGCTGGGCAGGAAGGCACGCCGGCCGTCTGCCTCGACTTCGTCGAGCAGGCGGGTGCGCAGCCGGGAGTTGGCGGCCACTCCCCCGCCGATGACCACCGTCTTGGCCTCCACGGCGGCGGCGGCCCGCAGGAGCTTGGTGATGCAGACGTCGACCACCGCGTCCTGGAACGAGGCGGCGACATCGGCCACCTCGGCGTCGGGGTCCCGGCGCAGGTAGGCGGCCACCGCCGTCTTCAGCCCGGAGAAGGAGAAGTCGTAGCCCTCGTCGAGCATCGGGCGCGGGAAGGTCACGGCTTCCGGATTACCCACCGTGGCCACCCGGTCGATGGCCGGGCCGCCCGGGTAGCCGAGGCCGAGGAGGCGGGCCACCTTGTCGAAGGCTTCGCCGGCGGCGTCGTCGACGGTCTGGCCCATCAGGCGGTAGCGGCCGTGGCCCTCCATGGCCACGATCATGGTGTGGCCCCCGGAGACGAGGAGGAAGGCGAGCGGCGGTTCGAGTTCGGGCTCCTCACAGAAGGCGGCGTAGAGGTGGGCCTCGAGGTGGTTCACCCCCACGTAAGGGATGTTGGCGGTGAGCGCGATGGCCTTGGCCGCGCTGACCCCCACGAGGAGAGAGCCGGCCAGCCCCGGACCGGCGCAGGCGGCCACGGCGGTGAGGTCGCCGATCTCGGTGCCCGCCTCGACCAGGGCCTCGGCGATGACCGGGTTGATCAGCTCCAGGTGGGCCCGGCTGGCGATCTCGGGCACAACACCCCCGAAGCGGGCGTGCAGATCGACCTGGCTGGCCACCACTGACGACCGCACCATCGTCCCGTTCTCCACCACCCCCACAGCCGTCTCGTCGCAGGACGTCTCGATCCCGAGGATCCGATCGGTGGCCGGGCCGGTCATCGAGGTTGCTCCTCGACGGTGGTGAGCCCGGGGATGCCGGCTTCGATGGAGGCCAGCAGGGCGGCGTACTCCGGGGCCGCCACCCCTTCCGCCCACATCACGAGGGCGTCCTCCTTGGTTTCGGAGTAGTAGTTCTTGCGGACCCCCACGGGGCGGAACCCGAAGCGGCGGTAGAGCGCCTGCGCGGACTTGTTGGACAGGCGCACCTCGAGCGTGAGGCTGGTGGCACCCCGGCGGAGCGCCTCCCGGACCAGCGCCAGGAAGAGCCGGCTGCCGACCTTGTGCCGGTGCCAGGCAGGATCGACGGCGATGGTGGTGACGTGGCCGTCGTCGAGCGTCATCATCAGCCCGGCGTAGCCGACGAGCTGGCGGCCGACGAAGGCGACGTAGTAGGCGCGGGTGGAGCGCAGAGCCAGCTCGGAGAGGAAGAGCGACATGCTCCAGGGGACGGGGTAGACGCGGCTCTCGATCCGCAGCACCGAACGCAGGTGGCGCCGGCGCATGGCCAGCAACCTGACCTCCAGGGGCTGATCCTGGAGGTCGGGGAAGGTTGGCTCGGCCGCCATCGTGGTGGTCCTACCGGCCGAGCCGGGCCCAGTTGAGCTCGGCATCGGACAGGCGCAGGTACAGCGGGTGGACCTGGCGCGGATGGCAGAA
>JBOGFO010000413.1:0-2628 GCA_050743445.1 Acidimicrobiia bacterium | reverse complement strand
CCCGGCCGGGGCAGTGTTCGCCGGTTGGGCCGCCACCGGGCCGGCGGACGGATCGGTGCCCGTCACCGCGGCCATCGCTGGTCCCGCCACGGGAGCGTTGGCCGCGGCCCGGGCGGATCCGGCCAGGTTCACCGGTCCGTTGGCAGCCTCCAGGTCGCTCCGGTCGACCCGCGAGCCGCAGGCCGAGGCGACCAGGACCACCAGGAGGACGCCGGCGAGGCGACGGGCCGGGTGGTTCATGCCCGAGCACCGGTCCCGACGATCTCGGCGATGCGGTCGCGCAGCACCCGCTTGAGGATCTTGCCGGTCGGGTTGAGCGGCATGGCGTCGATGGCCTCGAGGCGCTCCGGACACTTGATCCGGGCCAGGCCGGCGGCGGTCAGGTGCTGCTCGATCTCGGCGAGGTCGGGGAGGTCCTGGCCCTCCCGGAGCACGAGGAAGGCGCACATGCGCTCCCCGAGGCGCTCGTCGGGCATGCCCACGCAGGCGGCCTCGGCCACCGCCGGGTGGGTGAGGAGCGCGGCCTCCGCCTCGGCTGGGCTGATGTTGTAGCCGCCCCGGATGATGATGTCCTTCTTGCGGCCGGCGATGCGCAGGTAGCCGTCGGCGTCGATGACCCCGAGGTCGCCGGTGCGGACCCAGCCTCCGTCGAACCGGTAGCGGTCGTCGAGGTCGGGGCTCTTGAAGTAGCGCAGCGGGGTCATCGGGCCCCGGGCGCAGACCTCGCCCACCTCGCCCTCCGGCACGTCGGCGCCGTCGTCGTCAAGGATGCGGATGTGGCTGAGGGCGGGGGAGGGTCGCCCGACGGTGGCGGCGATCTTCTCCGGCGGGTCGTCCCAGCCGGTCATGCAGATGGCGCCGTCGGAACAGCCGTAGCCGTTCACGAACCGGGCGCGGCCTTCATGGCTCTTCGCCTGGCGGCTCATCGCGGCGTCGGTGGGGGCCCCTGCCCCACCTCCCATCGCCACTGGCGTGGCGCTGAACACGTCGATGGTGCGCCGGACCCGGTCCTCGCTCATGGCCGCCCCGAAGCTGCCCACCACCTGCAGGGAGGACAGGTCGACGCCCTCGGGCTTGGCCTCCAGCATCATCCCCAGCATGGTGGGCACCCCGAAGAGATGCGTGATCCGCTCCCGCTCGATGAGCTTGAACATCCCGGCCGGATCGAACACCGAGGTGACCACCAGGGTGACACCGAAGCGGGAGATGGCGGCGTAGGTGCCGAGCGCCCCGAACCCGGTGGAGAGCGGGGGCAGCAGGAGGAAGCGGGTGTCGTCGTCGGGGCGCCCGGGCCCCTTATCAGGACCGGCAGGGGTCGGGGGGTGTCCCCCTATGAGGATCGCGCCCAGGACGTTGGCGATCCCGCCACCGATGCCGTCGTGGGAGAAGAGCACCATCTTGGGCTCGCCCTCGGTGCCCGAGGTGACGATGATGCGGACCGGGTCGGCCGGTCCCACCTCGACGGGCGGGCGGACGCCGGGGTCGGGCCCGGCCAGGACCTCGTCGAGGGAGTCGCAACCCGGGAAGGGCTCGCCGAGCACGGCCAGGTGCTTGATGCCGGGAAGCTCGCCCCGCAGCTCGACCATCATCTCGGCGAAGTCGAAGTCCCGGAACCGCCGGGCGAAGAGGCAGGCCACCGCCCCGGAGCGGGCGAGGAGGGAGCGGACCTCCTTGTTGCGGTAGAGGATGGGGTAGGCGAGGCAGATGGCCCCGACACTGGCCACGGCCAGGTCGGCGGCGCACGCATGGTGGGTGTTGGCGAACTGGATGGCGACCACGTCGCCGGGGCCGACCCCGGCCTGGTGGAGGTAGGCGCCGATGCGGCGCGCCTCGGCGGCCAGCTCGGCGTAGGTGACGCTGCCGTGGTCGTCCACCAGGGCCACCCGGTCGGGGTGGCGGTCCACCTGCTGGGAGAACAGGGTCATGAGGTCGACGCCGGGGCAGTGCCCGTCCGCCACCCACTGGGCCCGCAGCTCGGCTGGTACGAGATCCGTGGTGTCCATGGCGCCCCCGCTCCATTCCGAATGAGCAGTCGGTCAGTTTACTGTAGGGATGTCCGCTACACCACTGGGGGACCGTCACCACACCACGGGGAGGTGCCGCACCCAGCGGGTGATGCCCCCGGCCATGACGACACCCTCGGGGTCCGCCAGCCGGAAGGTCGGGACCCGGAGCAGGACCTCCTCCAGCGCGACGCGCAGCTCGAGGCGGGCCAGGTGGGCGCCGACGCAGCGGTGCGGCCCCGACCCGAAGGCGAGATGGCGGTTGTTGGCCCGGTCGGGGACGAAGTCGTCCGGGCGGTCGAAGGCGTCGGCGTCGCGGTTGGCCGAAGCCCAGGACAGGATCACCGTGTCGCCCTCGGCCAGGGGGACGCCGGCGACGTCGGTCGGGCGGGTGACCTTGCGGGAGAAGTACTGGATCGGCGGGTCGAAACGCAGGGACTCCTCCATGGCGCTGAACCGCAGCCCCTCGTCCTGGCGGAGCCGGTCCTGGAGCTCGGGGTGGCGGGCCAGCTGGAGGAGCAGCATCCCGATCCCGCCCACGGTGGTCTCGTGTCCCGCCACCACCAGCAGGAAGGTGATGCCGAGCATCTCCTCCTCGGTCAGGGGCCGGCCCTCGTACTCCAGC
>JBOGFO010000412.1:0-2551 GCA_050743445.1 Acidimicrobiia bacterium | reverse complement strand
AAACGGGGGACGGGACCTGGGCCGGCGCCGCTGGGGGAAGGCGAAAGGCGCGGTGAGGGGGCGAGGGGGTCGCGGGCCTGGCGGTTCCGGCGCCCGGGCGGGTGCTTTTCGGGGGAAGTGCACGTGGGACGTGCAATTTCCCCGGCAGCCAACCACGCCAACCACACGACGTCGCTCGAGCAACGCCCGCCACCTTCACTGCGCCTTTCGGTACCCCCCTGCGCCGGGCGCACCCCTTCGTCGCGCAGTGAGCCGAACCCGGCTCACAGCCGGGTTTCGCGAACTGGCTAACCGGCGCGGCCGCCGCCATCGAGCAGAGCCCGGGCGCGGCGATGCGCCACAGTGGAGGGCGTGAGGGGAAGAGATCCTGCCGACGCCGGGCCGGTCGCCCTCATCGGCGCCGGGTCGGTCGGCTGCATGCTGGCCGCCCACCTGGCTGGTGCCGGGCACGAGATCGTCGTCTGTGGCCGGGCCCCGCTGGATCGCCTGGCGATGACGATCGACGAGGAAACGGTCGAGCACAAGGTGGCCTGGGCCGCGGCGCCGGCCCAGCTCCCGCCGGTGCGCTTCGCCGTGCTGGCCACCAAGATCCACCACACGCCCGACGTCGCGGACTGGCTGGCGGCACTGCCCTCGGACAGTGTCCTGCTCGCCGCTCAGAACGGGATCGATCACGGGGCCCGCATCGGGCCGATGACCGCCGCCGCCGTCGTCCCGGCGCTGGTCTACCCCAACGCCCGGCGGACCGGCCCCGGCCAGGTGACGGTGCGCCGCACCGGAAGGGGGGTCGTGGTCCCCGACGACGACGCCGGCCGGGCGGCCGCGTCACGGTTCACCGGCAGCGGCCTCGAGGTGGAAGTGGCGGCCGACTTCCCCACCGCCGCCTGGGACAAGCTGCTCGTCAACGTGATCGTCAACCCGCTCACCGCGCTCACCGGGCGCCCGACGGGCGAGCTGTTCGACGAGGCGGCCATGGCGACCCTCGGGTTGGACCTCGGCCTCGAGGTGGTCGCCGTCGCCCGGGCCGAGGGCGCGGCTCTGACCCCCGCGCACGCCCGCCAGGCCCTGGCCTGGTTACCGAGCCTGCGGGGCACCCGGTCGTCGATGCTCCAGGACCGGGCGGCCGGGCGGACCATGGAGCACCAGGGCCTCCTCCGCCCGGTGGTGACGCTCGGTCAGCGCCACCGCGTGCCGACGCCGCTCACCAGCGCCGTGCTGGCGCTCCTCGACGCCCTGGCCGTGGAACCTGCTTCCTGACCAGGCGCGTCCTACTTCCGGACCATGGGTTCGTTACCGGCGCCGGCCCATCCGGCGAACCAACGTTCCAGCGCCGACCAGACCGGCCGCCAGGGTGAGGAGCACACCGGCAGGGAGGCCCGTGCGGGGCAGCTGCGAGGCGGGCTCGGGGGTGGGGGCGTCGGGGCAGTTCGCTCCGGTCGGAGCCACCTCTTCACCGCGGAGCGCGCCCCCGACCGGGACGGCCAGGTAGGTGGCGTAGAGCTCGACCGGAGTGGTGCCCTCGTTGCGGCCCATGTGAGCGGTCCCGACGGGCTCGACGTACGCCTGCCCGGCCGCGTAGTTCTGCGAGGTGCACCCGGCGGCGGTGGCGGTGTAGAAGCTGATGGTTCCGGACTTGACCGCCACGAACGTCGGCGACCCGTGGTTGTGCCAGCCGACGGTACCGCCGGGCTCGACGACGAGGGACTGCATGACGACGTCGGAGGCGGCGGTGGACGGGACGTCGAACGGGGCGCTGATCTTGGCCCGGACGATGTTTTCTACGGTGGGCGCCGGCGCGGTCGCATCGGGCGGGCAGTTGGCCGTCCCAGGGTTCGCCTGCACCGTCCGCAGCTCCGCTCCCACGGGCACGCCGACCTGGGTGACGTAGACCTCGACCGGCGCGGAGCCCTCGTTCTTGGCCGAGTGCACCTGCCCCATGTGCTCCAGGTATCCCTGGGCGCTGGGGTAGACGGTCATGGTGCACCCGTCCGCTCCGCCCACGTAGACGCTCAGGGCGCCCGTCTTGACGGCCACGAAGTTCTGCCCGGGGTGGCTGTGCCACGGGATGACCCCGCCCGGCGGCACGGTGACGAACTGGCCCGCCACGTCGGACTCCCCCGTGGCGCTGGCCGAGGTCGGCGCCGAGATGGTGGCTCGGGCCAGGTCCGTCCGGCTGACGCCCGAGGCCGGCGAGGCCGGCGCGCTCCCCACCCCCGAGGCCAAGATGACAGCGACGAGCATCCCCACACGACCTCGGCTCATGACGCCTCCCCCTCGTGACGACAAACGTCGCCTCGTTTGTAGCGTTGTAGGGAGGAATCTTGCCGCCAAAACCGGCGCCGTCAAAAACAGCGCCCGGCAACCGGGCCGGGTCAGTACTTGAGGAAGTGGTGTGGACGAACCTGCTGGTCACGGCGCCGTCGCCTCCCCCGTTGGCCGCAGGTTGGCCGCGGGAGCCCCGAAAACGGCGTCGATGGCACGTCTCGTCAGATCCTCGTCCTCCGGCCAAAGGTGCCCGTAGGTGTCGAGCGTCTCCAGCGCTGGCTTGTAG
>JBOGFO010000411.1:0-2948 GCA_050743445.1 Acidimicrobiia bacterium | reverse complement strand
GAGCTGCACCGGTACCACCTGGAGCTCGGACTGGGCGGGGAACGCCTGCGGGCCCGGGAGTGCCGGGCCCTCGAACCGCTCCTCAGCCCCCGGGTGCGGGGTGGCGTGCGGGTGGCGAGCGATCACCAGGTCGACAGCCGGGCGGTCTCCGCCGCCCTCCTCACCGCCTGCTCCCGGGCCGGGGTGACCCTGCACCGGCAGCGGGTGGCGGAGCTGTGCGTCGTCGACGGGCGGGCCGCCGGGGTGCGCCTCGACAGCGGCGAGATGGTGGCCGCCGGCCAGACGGTCCTGGCCGCCGGCTCCTGGTCGGCCCACCTCCCCGGGCTCCCGGAGTGGGCCGCCCCGCCCGTCCGGCCGGTGAAGGGCCAGATCCTTCGGCTGCGGGGCCCGGTCGATCCCCCGCTGCTCCGCCACAACCTCCGGGGCCTGCGCCAGGGCCGGTCGGTATACCTGGTGCCCCGGGCCGACGGTCGCATCGTGGTCGGCGCCACCATGGAGGAGAAGGGCTTCGACACCACGGTCACGGCGGGGGCCGTCCGGGAGCTGCTGGAAGATGCCGGCGAGCTCGTGCCGGCCCTGGCCGAGCTCGAGCTGGTGGAGGCCATCGCCCGGCTGCGGCCGGGGACACCGGACAACGCTCCGCTCATCGGGCCTTCGCCGCTGCCCGGCCTGGTGGTGGCCGGCGGGCACTACCGCAACGGGGTCCTCCTGGCGCCCGTGACCGCCACCGCCGTGACCGCCTTGCTGGCCACGGGCTCGCTCCCCGAAGTGGCGGCGCCGTTCTCGCCCCTGCGCTTCGTCGATTCCGGGGTCCTGGCATGACCGTCACCATCACCGTCAACGGCCGCCGCCAGGACCTGGCCGAGGGCGCCACGGTGGCCACCCTGGTGGCCGCCCTCGCCGGCGGGCCCCGGGGCGTGGCCGTGGCGGTCAACTCCGAAATCGTGAACCGCAGCCGGTGGGACCTCACGACGCTGCGGCCCGGTGACCGGGTCGAGGTCCTCAGCGCGGCCCAGGGAGGCTGAACGAGCCATGGACGATCCCTTCCTTCTCGGCGGCGACACGTTCGCTTCGCGCCTCCTGCTCGGCACGGGCGGGGCGCCGAGCCTCTCGGTCCTGGAGCGGGCCATCCGCTCGTCGGGCACCGAGGTGGTGACGGTGGCTCTCCGCCGCATCGACCCCGCAGCCAAGGCCCGGGGGCCCGGGGGTGTCCCCCAAATGAACAGCTTGCTGGATGTGCTGGAACGGTGCGGCGTGCGGCTCCTGCCCAACACGGCCGGCTGCTTCACCGCCCATGAGGCGGTCACCACCGCCCGGCTGGCCCGTGAGGCCTTCGAAACCGACTGGATCAAGCTGGAGGTCATCGGCGACGAACGGACGCTGCTGCCCGACGTGGCCGAGCTCCTGGAGGCGGCCGAGACGCTGGTCGACGAGGGCTTCACCGTCCTGCCGTACACCAACGACGATCCCGTCACCGCCCTCCGCCTGGCCGCCGCCGGGTGTGCCGCGGTCATGCCCGCCGGCTCCCCCATCGGCTCGGGCATGGGGATCCGCAACCCCTACAACCTGGCCATCATCCGGGAGCAGGTGGACATCCCCGTGATCCTCGACGCCGGTGTCGGCACCGCCTCTGACGCCGCCCTGGCCATGGAGCTGGGCTGTGACGGCGTCCTGGCCGCCTCCGCCGTCACCCGGGCGCGGGAGCCCGAGCGCATGGCCGAGGCGCTGCGCAAGGGCGTGGAGGCGGGCCGCCTGGCCCATCTCGCCGGGCGCATCCCCAAGCGCCTCTACGCCCAGGCCTCCACGTCCGACGACGGCCTCCCCGACCTGTCATGACCCCCACACCCTCCTACATGCGTTCATTCGTCGGGTCCCGGACGGCCGACAGATGAACGCATCCTGCGGGGGGCGGCAATGACGCCGGTGGTGGTGCTCACGGTGGCCGGGTCCGACTCCGGCGGCGGCGCCGGCATCCAGGCCGACCTGCGGACCTTCGCCGCCCTCGGTGTCCACGGCGCCTGTGCCGTCACCGCGGTCACGGCCCAGAACACCGCCGAGGTGCGGGCCGTCCACGCCGTCCCGCCGGACATGGTCGAGGCCCAGATCGCGGCGGTGCTGGCCGACCTCACGGTTGCCGCCGTCAAGACCGGGATGCTGGCCACCAGGGAGATCGCCGAGGTGGTGGCGGCCCGGGCCCGGGCCGGGGACCTGCCCAGCCTCGTGGTCGATCCCGTGCTGGTGGCGTCGAGTGGCGGGCGCCTGTTCGACGCCTCCTTCGAGTCGGCCTACCTCGACCTCCTGTTCCCGCTGGCCGCCGTGATCACCCCCAACCTGCCCGAGGCCGAGGTGCTCCTCGGCCGGCAGCTGTCCACGGTCGACGACATGGCCGGGGCCGCCGAGGAGCTGGCCAAAACCGGCGCCCGGTGCGTGGTGGTCAAGGGCGGTCATCTCCGCGAAGGAAGCGACGCCGTCGACGTGGTGTGGCACGCCGGCCAGGCCACCGAGCTGCGTCGCCCCTGGGTACGCAGCGCCAACAACCACGGCACCGGCTGCAGCTTCGCCTCCGCCACCGCCGCCGGCCTCGCCCTCGGGCAGCCGGTGACCGACGCCCTGGCGGGGGCCAAGGACTTCGTCTCCACCGCCCTGGCCGGGGGCGCCGCCTGGCGCCTCGGCGCCGGCCACGGACCCCTCGACCACCTGGGTTGGAACACCCCCTCCCCCCACAAGGAGCAGCCATGACCCCCTCCCGCAGCAAGGTCTACGTGGATGGCCCGGACGCCGGCATCCGGGTGCCCTTCGTCGAGGTGGAACTGTCCAACGATGACCCGCCGGTGCGTCTCTACGACACCAGCGGGCCGGGCAGCGACGCCGAGGCCGGCCTCCCCCCGCTCCGCGACGGGTGGATCGAGTCCCGGGGCGATACCGAGACCTACGCCGGCCGCCAGGCG
>JBOGFO010000410.1:0-3259 GCA_050743445.1 Acidimicrobiia bacterium | reverse complement strand
CTGCCCTACGCCGACGGGTTCCGCACCATCGGCGCCACGCTGGCCTGGCTGGGCGGGTTCCCCACCGACCGGATCCTGCGTTCCATCCCCCGCCTCCAGGTGAACGCCCTCCTGTCCACCGCCTCCTTCGGCACCTACCTGACCGACCACTGCGCCGAGCTGATCGGCGTTCCGGCGTCGGCCCTCGGGGTCCGCAAGCTCCTCGGCGGCGGCGAGCCCGGCTGCGGACAGCCCGACATCCGGGAGAAGATCCGGGCCGGCTGGGACCTCACCCACCTGCGGGAGATGATGGGCCTGGCCGACGTGCTGCCCGGGATGTGGGCCGAATGCGACGACGAGTCGGGGATGCACTTCTGCGCCCAGCGGGCGGTGGCGGTCGAGCTCGTCGAGCCCGCCGGCGGCGAGCCGATCCCCTGGGAGGACGGCGCCGGCGGCGAAGCCGTGTACACCACCTTCGCCCGGGAGGCGACCCCCACCCTGCGCTACCGCTCGTCCGACCATGTGGTGGTGACGGGCGCAGGCCGCTGTGCGTGCGGGCGGACGTCCCCCCGCATCCGCTGCGTGGGGCGCACCGACGACATGCTGATCTACAAGGGAATGAACGTCTTTCCCTCCGCCATCCGGGACGTCGCCCTCAGCTGCGGCGGCGACGCCGTCGAGCCCTACATGCGGGTGTGGAAGGAGCGGGTCGACCAGGTCCGCTTCGACGACCCCATCCCGGTGGAGGTGGAGGCGGCCGGGTCGCTCCACGCCGAGCGCTATGCCGAGGTGGCCGGCCGCATCGACGCCGAGCTTCGCCGCCGCCTCCAGGTGCGGGCGTCGGTGACGGTGGTGGCGCCCGGCACCTTCCCCCGCGGGGCCTACAAGACACCCCTCGTCCATGTCCGCCCCGAACCGGGTAGGGAGACGACATGAAGCTCGGAACCGCCTGCATCCCGTTGGGTCTCGCCTGGTCGTCGCCCTTCGTCCGCTGGCAGGGCAGCCTGGCCGACGTGTCCAGCCTCGACCTCGCCGTCACCGTCACCAAGGAGGCTCTGGCCCGGCGTGACGTCGACCCGTCGGAGATCACCCGGTTGGTCATGGGCTGGACCGTGCCCCAGCGGGAGTCGTTCTACGGGGCGCCCACACTGGCCGCCCGCCTCGGCGCCACCGATGTGAGCGGAGCGATGCTCTCCCAGGCCTGCGCCACCGGCGTGGCCACCGTCGAGGCGGCGGCGGCCACCGTCGCCCTCGAACCCGGCGCCGTGGTCCTGGCCGTCTCCACCGACCGCACCAGCAACGGCCCCGTCCTCGTGCATCCGAATCCGACCCGCCCCGGCGGCACCCCCGACGTCGAGCGCTGGGTCCTCGACTCCTTCGAGCGCGACCCGTGGGGCGGCACGTCGATGGTGGCCACCGCCGAGGCCGTCGCCGCCGAAGCGGGGATGACCAAGGACGAGCTCGACGATCTCACCCTCGTCCGCTACGAGCAGTACCGCGACGCCCTGGCCAACGACCGCGAGTTCCAGCGCCCCTGGATGGTCCCGGTCCGCATCGAGCGCCGCCGGCGGGACCCGCTGGTGATCGCCGCCGACGAGGGCATCCACGACACCACCGCCGAAGTCCTCTCCAAGCTGGCCCCCGTCATGCCCGACGGCGTTGTGAGCTACGGCACCCAGACCCACCCCGCCGACGGCACTGCCGGCGTGATCGTGGCCGCCGAGGACCGGGCCCGGGAGCTCTCCGGCGGCGAGGGCATCGCCCGAATCCTCGGGACCGGGTTCGCCCGCGTCGAGCGAGGCCGGATGCCCGAAGCCCCGGTACCGGCAGCCCGCCAGGCCCTGTCCGACGCCGGCGTCGACCTCTCGGGCGTCGACGTCATCAAGACCCACAACCCCTTCGCCGTCAACGACATCTGGTTCGCCCGGGAGACGGGTGTGGACGCCACGGCCATGAACCCGTACGGCTCCAGCCTCGTCTACGGCCACCCCCAGGCGCCCACCGGCACCCGGGGCCTCGCCGAGCTGATCGAGATCCTCCGCCGCCGGGGCGGCGGGGTCGGCCTGTTCACCGGCTGCGCCGCCGGCGACACCGGGGCGGCGGTTGTCCTGCGGGTGGACTGAGTCGCCTGTCCTCGGCTCGCCGGGTTCGAGCACTTCCCTCTGGAGTTGGGGCCGCCGGCTACGGACGACACCCCGCCGGCGGACCTCGCCATCCCGGCCCCCGAGGTGCTTGGGCCCGTCGCCGAGCGCTACGGCATCGAAGTGGTTACTCCGGCTCGGTGCCGTCCTCGTTGAGGCCGAGGTCGGCCATGCCCAGGAGCTTGTCGGCGAAGTGGCGGTGCATCCAGGCGAGGTGGTCCCAGCGGCTGGCCACGATCCGGTGGGTGTCCCAGGCGGGGATGTCCTGCTGGGGGAACACCGTCATCTTCTCCGGGTCGACCTCGTAGACGTGGTCGAAGCGCATCACCACGTCCTCCTTGATCCGCCGCGCCTCGGGCGGCTTCTGGGCGGCCAGCCGGAAACCGAACATGATGGGCTCCTCCGCACTCAGTCTTCGTAGGCCTGGTCGAGCAGGTACTTGCCCGGGTTCATGATGTTGTTGGGGTCGAGGGCGCGCTTGATCTTCTTCATCACGTCGAAGGCGCCGCCGAGCTCCTGGGGGACGTACTCCACGTCGCCCTCGCGGCTGGCCCCGTGGCAGGCGCTGATCGACCCGCCGTACTTCAAGGTGACCTCGGTGATCTCGCGCTTGCAGTTCAGCCAGCCCTCCCAGTTCTCGTCGTCGAGCTTCTGCTCCCAGATGCCGACATCGATCTCGACCAGGTAGTCGCCCCACGGCTTGTAGGCCCCGTTGGTGTAGGCGAACATCCCCCAGTCGTCGAAGATGCCGTAGCGGGAGATGTAGCGGTCGACGATGGCGTGCCACTCCTCGCGCACGGCGGGCAGCACGCTGTAGTTGAGGGCCGAGTCCTCGCAGTGCCACGACATGGGGACGACCTCGCCGGTGCGCAGGCGCCCGTGCAGGGGGATGGCGTAGCGGTCGTGGCGGGCGGCCCAGTCGCCCTGGCTGACCTCGTCGCCCAGGTAACGGCCGCCGGTCTCCCGTCCGATCCGCATGATCTCGCGTGCCGCCGGCACGACCTCGGCCTCGTTGCCGTACATGGCCACCGCCACCACGCTCTTGAGCGACTCGGGCTGCTCGATGTAGGCCTCGTCGTCCCGGCGCAGGTAGGCGAGCTTGCGCTCGTCGAAGAGGACCACCCCGGCCAGGGTGGCGA
>JBOGFO010000409.1:0-2341 GCA_050743445.1 Acidimicrobiia bacterium | reverse complement strand
GTGCAGGCAGGAGTCCTTGCGGATCAGCCAGGCCAGCTCGCCCTCGTCGAGCTCCACCTCCTTGAACCGCATCAGGTCCCAGGTGGCCGGCGTCAGGTCCTGGTGGCTCTGGTAGCTGCCGAAGTTGGACGTCTCCTCGGCCGGCAGGTCGTTCCACTCCTTGCACGCCACCTCGCAGGCTTTGCAGCCGATGCACAGGTCGATGTCGACCAGCTTGGCCACCTCGGTGGTGTCGGTGCGGATGGCGGTGGACGATGCGGGGGTGGCCGACTTGCGGCGGATGGCCAGTCCCAGTTCGGTGGACATCGCTCCCCTCCTCTCAGGCCTTCTCGATGTCGACGAGGAAGCCCTTGAACTCGGGCGTCCGCACGTTGGCGTCCCCGACGTAGGGCGTGAGGATGTTGGCCATCTCCGGGACCCGGTTCTTCTTCCCGGCCGCGAAGTGCCAGTGCACGGGGATGCCGACCTGGTAGACGGTCTTCCCCGCCACCCTCAGGGGCCGCATGCGCTTGGTGACCATGGCGGTGCCGATCACCTCGCCCCGCTTCGAGCGGACCTTGACCTTGCCCCCGTTCTCGACCCCCTTCTCCCGGGCCAGCTCCTCGGGCAGCTCGACGAAGAAGTCGGGCATGGCCTCGAGCAGGTAGGGGACGTGGAGCGTCACGTAGTGCTCGTGCTCGGTGACCCGATACGTCGTCGCCACGTAGGGGAACTCGTCGTCGATGCCGGCGAAGGTGCCCTCGGCGTCCTTGTAGAAGTGGACGGCCGGGTCCCGGTCGACCGACGACAGGGCGTTCTTGACCGGCGTCTCCGTAGGCTCGTAGTGCTCGGGGAAGGGCCCGTCGGTGCACAGCGTGCCCGGGGCGAAGAGCCGGCCCACGCCCTCGCCGGTCATGATGAAGGCTCCCTTGCCCTCCTCGGGCTTGGACGTGACCGGGAAGTCGGGCACGTCACCCACCCATTTGGCACCGTTCCAGCGGATCCCGGGGCGCTCCGGGTCCCAGGGCTGGCCGGCGGCGTCGGCCGAGGCCCGGTTGTACATGACCCGCCGGTTGAGCGGCCACGACCAGGCCCAGTTGTGGAAGTAGCCCAGCCCGGTCGGGTCGTCCGTTCCCCGCCGCTGCATCAGGTTGCCCTCAGGCGGATACGAGCCCGAGTAGATCCAGTCCCCGCAGCTCGTCGTCCCGTCGTCCTTCAGCGCCGAGAAGTCCTTGACCCGCATACCCGTGGTCAGGTCGAACCCGTGGATCTCCTGGGCGATCTCGTCGAGGGACGGGTTCCCGGGGTTCGAGTAGTCCCACTTGAGGTTGAGGATCGGCTCGGGGAGGGTGCCGCCCTCCTTGCGGTACATGTCCCGCAGGCGCAGGAAGAGCTGGCCCAGGATCCAGTTGTCGTCCTTCACCTCGCCCGGGGCGTCGAGCACCTTGTACTTCCACTGCGCCCACCGGCCGGAGTTGACGAAGCTGCCGTCCTTCTCGATCCAGTGGGTGGCGGGGAAATAGAACACCTCGGTGCCGATCTTCTCCGGCTCCACCCCCGGTTGGTTCCAGAACTCGGAGGTGGCGGTGGGCAGCGGGTCCATGACCACCAGCCACTTGAGGTTGCCCAGCGATTCGCTCACGCGCCGGGAGTCGGGACCGATGCTGACCCCTGACATGCCGCCGGCGAAGAGTCCGTCCAGGGTCTTTGAGCGCGCCTCGTCGTGGATCGTGAGCCACGACGAGTTCTTGGAGGGCTTCGGAATCCAGGAGTAGCGGTAGTCGTTGTCGGGCTGGGCGGCGTCGCCGTAGAAGCTCTTGAGCAGGCTGACGAGGAACTTCTTGTAGTTGGTGCCGAAGTAGTTGATGGAGTTGGGTGACGACGCCTTGGACGGCACCTTGGCCAGGTAGTCGGCCATGGTGGCCATCTCCGGCTTGGGAATGGCCAGGTAGCCGGGGAGGATCTCCCAGCTGATGGCGTTGTCGGTGTTCCCCTGGATGTTGGCGTGGCCGCGCTCGGCGTTGACGCCCCCGCCGGCCCGGCCGACATTGCCGAGCAAGAGCTGGAGCAGGCCGAGGCCCCGGATGATCTGGACGCCGGTGGTGTGGTGGGTCAGGCCCACGGCGTAGACGATGCTGCCCACCTTCTCGGGGACCCCGGTACCCCCGAACCACTCGGCGATCTTCAGGAACTTGTCCTTGGGCATGCCCGTGATCTCGGACACCTTGTCGGCCGTGTAACGGGCGTAATGCGCCTTCATTAGCTGGAACACGCTGCGGGGGTCGGCCAGCGTGGGGTCGGTCTTGGCGTAGGCAACCGGCGCCGGGGTTGGCACCGGCACGGCGGCGCCGCCGGCCGCGGG
>JBOGFO010000408.1:0-3517 GCA_050743445.1 Acidimicrobiia bacterium | reverse complement strand
TCGGGGTCGTGGTGGCCTCGAACCCGACGCTGCCGGGCGCGCCCGGAGCGATCGGCGTGACCAGGGCCGCAGCTCCCGGGGGCGGGGTGGCCGGGGCCGCCTCACCCGGCGCGGCCGGCGCCGTGGTCTCGGTCGTCGTCCCACCGGCCTGGACCGGGGTGGGCGGGCCGTCGGCGGCCGGGGGACGGGCCCCGGATTCGTCCCCGTTGCCGGGTGCGGGACCGGGATCCGGGTCCGGATCTGGATCCGGCTTGGACGGCTTCTTGGGCGGGGCCGTCGTCGTGGTGGTGGGCGGGGGCTTGGGCGCCTCCTTCACGATCTCCCGGGGCTCGCCGGAGGGTCCGGCGAAGGCCGACTGGAGGGTGTCGCTGCCGTCGCCCGTGGAGCGCCGGGCCGCCACCTGATAGCGGTAGGTGCCGGGCGCCGACAGACGCCGGTTGAAGGTGCGGAGGTGGCTGCCGGCCTCGCCGACGGTCCGCCAGCCGTCGGACCCGACCCGCTCCTGGATGACGTAGCTGGTGATGTCGGGCTCGGGGTTGGGGGCCCAGCGGACCGTGGCCTGACGCCCGGCATCGGAGGACGACAGGGTCACGCCGCTCGGGGTCTGGACGTCGTTGACCACCTTGACGCCCCGCTCCGTCGAGTGGGCCTCCGGGGGTGGGGAGAACAGGCCCCGCTCCGCGTTGGTGGCCGTGATCCGGATGACGTAGGGCCGGTTCTGCGAGGGCTTGCCGTCGGGATAGGTGGCGGTGTCCCACGGACAGTCGATCTCCGCCGAGATGGGGGCGCCGCCCACCGTCTGCTCACAGATGGTCCCGAAGCCGGGGTAATCGGTGCCGGGGGGAGCCAGCACGGCCACGGCCCAGCTCTTCACCCCGTCATCGCCGAACCTCACACTGGCCCGGATGTGGTAGCTGCGCCCGGAGAGGCGGGCCCCGTCACCAGGGGAGTGCCAGGCGGCGAATGAGCCGTGCTCCGAATGGGCGGAGGCGGCGCCAGGAACGAGGAGGGGGCCGACGAGGAGGGCGAGTCCCGCACACGCCAGGGTCCTGCGCATGTCACAACTCCGATCACGTGGGGAAGTGCGACTCAGGAGTCACTCGGTCAACAGTTTTATCCCTGTTTGACCATTCCCGGTGCATTTCGACGGAAAACTGCCCCGTCGTCCGGTTTGTGAACGGCGCAAACCAGCGTCCATGACGCCGGATTCAGCGTGCGTCGGGCTCCGCGGGGGCCATCTCGGCCCGGACCACGATGCGCTGCCGGGCCGAGCCCTTGGGGTGGCAGGCCGTGAGGGTCAGGGTCGGTGTGGGCGTCTGGGAGATGACGCTCCAGTCGGTCGGCTCGACCACGAAGGGGTCGCCGGCGACCTTGTAGACGTGGGTGCCGATGGGCGTCTCGAGGACGATCTCGTCACCGGGCTTCAGGCGGTCGAGGTCGGCGAAGGGTTTGCCGTAGGTCGTCCGGTGGCCGGCGATGCCCACGTTGCCCGTCTCGCCCGGTAGGGGGGTGTTGACGTAGTGGCCGGCACCGGCCCGCAGGGCGGAGGCCGTCGTCCCCTCGACCACGACGGTGCTGACGCCGATGGCTGGAATCCGCAGCCGGGTCAGCGGGTCGCCGATGGCCAGGTCACCATCGGTGTAGGCCTGCCTCAGCTGGGGCCTCTCGAACTCGATGGCCAGTTTCGTCTGCAGGCGCCCCTGGTAGAGGTTGGTGGCGAAGGGATAGGCCAGCATCCCCACCCCGATGACGGCCAGCAGGATCGACAGGCCCGTCAGCGTGAGCCGGGCGATGGGGCGGGCCCGGAGGGCGTCGAGCAGGAAGCCCGCGCCGACCCGCAGGCCGTGCGTCCGAGAGGGGGTGGTGTCGACGTTCGCCATAGGGGCTCTGCTGCTCCCGTCCAAAAAAAGTCCGGGACCGGAACCTGAGCGGTTTCCGGTCCCGGAACGGGATTCTACGTCCTGGTCAGACGGTTACAGGCTGCGCCTCCGGCGCACCAGGACCCGAAGCCCGGCGCTGGCGCCGAGGAGCATCGGGATGGTGGCGGCGGAGAAGGGCAGGCCCGTCCGAGGCAGGGCGGCGGCGGGGACAGGCTCCGCAACCGGGGTCTCGGGGGCGGCTGCCCGCTGGCGCTCCTCGACCTGGCCGAGGACCCGGGTCCCGCCGGCCTGGGCCACAGTCTGGGCCAGAGCCAGCTTGATGCCGGGAACGTCCGACTTGGTGCCCATCGACAGGCCGGTGGCGCCGGCGACGGGGGCAAGGATGGACTCGAGGTTGGCGTCACCCAGGATGCTGCCGAGGTTCACGCCCGGCACCAGGTTGTTCAGGCCCTTGAACAGGTGGATGCTCACGCTGGCCGACTCGACCTTGAGCCCGCCGTCAGGGAGCTTGGTCTCCTTCGGCATGCCGACGGAGATCTCGGTGCAGAGGGCGCCGACGATGCCGAGGGCCCCGTCACAGAACAGGGTGACGTTCTGGCCGGGGGCGAGCTCGATGTAGCCGGGGCCGCCCTTGATGCCGAGGGTGCCGGTCAGGGTCTCGAGGGGCTTGAGGCCCGCCACGCCGAGCTGGCCCAGGGCCAGGGTCGGCAGCAGTTCGCTCTCGATGCGGACCAGCGTGTTCTTGGCCGAACCAACACCGGTGGTCTGCTCACGGTCGTAGACGACCGAGGCGCCGGACTCACCGAGGGTCACCTTGAGGAGCGGCGGAAGGCCGAGGCCCCGGAATGCCGGGAGAACCTCGATGGAGCCCGCCTTGGCGATGGACTCGGCCGTGAACTTGGTCGCGTCCGCCGTGTTCTTGGCCAGCGCGTCGCCGATGTCGACCCGAAGGAGGTCGGCGTCACCGAGGCGGTCGACCAGGTCCTTCACCGTCTGCGTGGGCTCGAGGGCCGGGAGCACGACGGTGCCCTGGCCGAGGAGGCTTCCGAGCACGCCGTTGACCGTGCCGACCGCGCCCTGGACCTGCTCGTCCGTGGACTCGAGCAGCTGACCGACCGGCGTGGCGTCGACCACGCTCAGGACCGGCTTCAGCACATCGAGAGCCGGCTTGAGGATCTGGGCGGCACTCAGGCGCAGGTTCGCCACTTCACCCACGCCGTTGCCCTCGAATGCGGTGAGGTCACCCTTGGTGCTGGCCTCCCCGCAGGCCAGCTCGGCGACCAGCAGACTCGGCAGGCCGGCTCCGGAGAGCAGGTCGCCGAGCGGGATCGGGGCGCAGGCCCGGCCACCATCGGCAGGACTCTCTCCACCCTGAGCCGCCGTAGCGGTCGTCGCGGGAGAAAGCATCGTCCCGATGCCCGAGGCCTTCATGTTCAGAGTGTTGGCCACCACATTGGCGCCGCTCTCGGTGGACGCCAGCCCAAAGGTGAGTTGACGCCCCAACAGATGGAGGTCAAGCGCTTGGGCACTGGCTACGCCGCTGAACTGATCGGTCTCGACCCGGGTAACAGCACCATTCGCTGCGGGCGCGACGACAGCTGCGAGCACCAGGGCCACTGCGCCGACCAACCCCAGCG
>JBOGFO010000407.1:0-5017 GCA_050743445.1 Acidimicrobiia bacterium | reverse complement strand
GCGGCCGCCGCCTCCGCTTCACGTTCCCCTGACCCAAACCTCAACCCAATTTCCGGAGCGTGAATCGAGGTTAAGCGGCAGGCCGGGGGTGGGCGGCCATGAACTCCCAGATGGCCGGGGCCCAGTTCTCGTTGAAGGCCGGGACGTGGCTGCCGCTCCCGATCGTCCACAGTTCGACGTCGAGCCCCGGGATGCAGCCGCCGTAACGGTCCACGGTGGTCTCCTCCCCGGCCACCGTCCCGTCGAGGTCGACGCTGCGGCCGGTGGTGGCGAGGTCACCCGAGCAGCCGTTCTTGGCCGCCCAGGTGGCGGCCGTCGTGACCGCCCCGGGATAGGGACCCTTGGGGGTGGAGCCACCCTCGTAGCGGATGGTGCCGTCGTCCTCGCCATGCACGTGGAGCACGGACACGGGCCGAGTCGGTTGGCACTGGGCCGGGTCCTGCCACTGCATCCCGGCCAGGGTGACGATGGCGGCCACCCGTCCGGCGTGGTCACAGGCGTAGCGGTGGGCCATGAAGGCGCCGTTGGAATGGCCGACGAGGTACACGCGGGCCTGGTCGACCGAGTAGTCGCCCGCGATCTCGTCGAGGACAGAGCTGAGGTAGGCGACGTCGTCGACGCCGCTGCCGAAGAAGTCGCAGCAGGCGTCGGTGGCGTTCCAGAACCGGTTCCCCATGACGTCCCGGGTGCCGTCGGGATAGGCGAGGAGGAACCCGGCCCGGTCGGCCTCGGCGCTCAGCCGGAAGTAGGCGTTCTGGGCCGGCCCGTTGGAGCTGTAGCCGTGGAGGAGCACCACCAGGGGGACGGCGGACTTCCCGTCGTAGCCCTCGGGAACCTTGAGCCCATAGGGCCGATCGGCCGACGGGCTCGTCTCCTGGCCGCCCGCCGGCGGGGATACCCGGGTGCCGAACCCAGCCACGGCAACCAGGATGAAGGTGATCGACGCCAGCCATCGTCGCACGACGGCCATGGTACCTACCGGCGCTCGGCCCAACCGATGAGTTTCCCGCGCACGACGTACCGCTGCCGGGCGCTGTGCTTGGGATGGCAGGCGAAGAGGGTCACCGTCGGCTCTGCCGTGGGCTGGGCGATCCAGGTGGCGTCGGGCGTCACGATCTGGTGCTCGGTGACCTCGTAGACGGCGGTGCCGGCGTCGGTGCGGAACGTGATCCGGTCGCCGGCCTCCAGGAGGTCGATGTCGAGGAACGGCCGGGTGTGCGTCACCCGGTGGCCGGCGAACACGGCATTGCCGGCGTGGCCCGGTTGCGCGGAGCCGGGCCAGTGGCCCGGGCCCCAGTGGATGGCGCTCTCGTCCAGACCCTCGAAGATGGGATGCACGAGGCCGATCTTGGGGATCTCGAGCATCCCGAAGGCGGTGGGGTTGATGTCCTCGTGGCGGTCCCCGCCGACGTTCTCCCGGCCCTGGGCGACGGCATTGAAGGTCAGCGGGATCCGGACGGCGATGGCGGCGGTCGTCGTCGTGGTCTCAACGGCGCCGAGGACGGTCGGGGGGGTGACCGAGATGGCCTGCACGTCCATGGTCGGCAGGTCGAACGAGCCCTCGCTGGTCTCGGGCGCGGCGACCGTCGTGCTCCAGGCGAGGAGCAGGCCGACCATCACCAGCAGGTGAGTGGTCCGACTCGCACGACGAATTCTCCAGGGGCGCGGCATCGCTCCCGTCCCGGGCGATTGCGGATGTTCTTCCCCTTTGGTTCGACTCGCGCCCTCTGATCCCTTTTACCCGCGGGTCAGGGCGGACGCCGCCGCGGCCACCATGGTGCCGCTCAGGGCGACCACGGAGACGCCGACAACCAACCGGCTCCAGCGGGCCTTGCCCTTCGGGGCGGCCGGCGGGATGTGGATCGTGCTCTCAACCAGGAACCCCTTGACCCGGGCCACCCCACACACCTGGCAGAAGCGGGCCTGCCGGGGAATCTTGGAGCCACAGGTGGAGCAGCGGTGCACGATCCTTCTCCTGGGACAGGCGGCCCGCGCCCGGCCGCTACCCCCGAAGATGCCTCGTTACGCCCCGGATGGCTATGGCCCGAAAGACGATTCGGGCGGTACGTCCGCCTTTGCGCCCTAGACCTGCTTGAGCCGGCGGACTTCCGGCCGCACCATGCGCTCCGGCACGGATCCGGGCTTCGGCTCCTGCTCCCGGGCCGCCCGGAGCGCCTCGTCGCGGACGGCACGCTGCGCCTGCTTGCGGGGCTCGTTCAGGGCGATCTGGAACTTGCGCAAGGGGTGGTTGGCCCGCTGGTTCAACGTCTGGGCGGGCCGGCGCTCGCTCCTCATGGTCTTGGTCAGGACGCCGACCACCAGCAGGATGAAGATGATCGGGATCAGGGCGGAGATGAGCATTGCCGGACAGCTTATCTCGTCAGGTTGTCCCCCGTCATGGGATCGAAAAGATGCAGGCGGGCCGGATCGAACCACAGCTCGGCGTCCTCGCCCCGGGCGATGCGGCTGTCGGTGTCGATGGACACCACCAGCTGGGTGCGCATCGATTCGCTGTCCAGCTCCCGGGCCAGGCTCCGGAGCTGGTCGGTGATCTCGGGAGGGGCCTCGAAGGGGATGTAGGCGAACTGCTCGGCGCCCAGCCACTCGGTCACGTCCACCAGGGCGGAGAAGCACACGCCCCGCGATTTCTGGGCCGGATCGAGGAGGCCGGCGTCTTCGAAGTGCTCGGGGCGGAGGCCGGCGAGGAGCAGGCCCCGGCCGGCGATCCGCTCCTTGGTCTCGGGGGCCAGGGGCACGGTGCCGAAGGGCAGGCGGATGGCCCCGTCCTCCACCTCGGCGGGCAGGAAGTTCATGGGCGGCGAGCCGATGAACCCGGCCACGAACAGGTTGACGGGCCGTTCGTAGAGCTCCCGGGGGGTGTCGACCTGCTGGAGCACCCCCCTGCGCAGCACCGCCACCCGGTCCCCCAGCGTCATGGCCTCGGTCTGGTCATGGGTCACGTAGACGGTGGTCGTCCCGAGCCGGCGCTGCAGGCGGGAGATCTCGATGCGCATCTGGCCCCGGAGCTTGGCGTCGAGGTTGGACAGGGGCTCGTCGAAGAGGAAGGCCCGGGCGTCACGCACGATGGCCCGGCCCATCGCCACCCGCTGGCGCTGGCCGCCGGAGAGCTGGCTCGGCTTGCGGTCCAGGTGCTCGGTGAGCTCGAGGGTGGCCGCCGCCTCGCTGACCTTGGCCCGGATCTCCTCCTCGGGGATGCCCTTCTTCAGCCGCAGGGGGAAGGCGATGTTCTCGAACACGCTGAGATGGGGGTAGAGGGCGTAGTTCTGGAACACCATGGAAAGGTTGCGCTCACGGGGCGGCTTGTCGTTGACCCGCTCCCCGCCGATGCACACCTCCCCGGCGGTGATGTCCTCGAGGCCGACGATCATGCGCAGCAGCGTCGACTTCCCACACCCCGACGGCCCCACCAGGATCATAAATTCGCCGTCGGCGATGTCGAGGCTGATGTCGTCGACGGCCAGGTACCCGTCCGGGTAGCGCTTGACGACGCCGGCCACCTTGATGTCGGCCATCGGACCTCAGCCTTTCACCGCGCCGGCGGTGAGGCCGGCGACGATCTTGCGTTGGAACAGGAGCACGAGCACGACCACGGGCACGGTGACGACCACCGCCGCGGCCGAGATGGCCGCCGCCGGTTGCTGGAACTGCGACGCGCCGGTGAAGAAGGCCAGGGCGGCGGGCACCGGCCGGGCCCCGTCGCTCGATGTGAGCGAGATCCCGAACACGAAGTCGTTCCAGGCGAAGAAGAAGGCGAGGATGGCGGCGGTGAACACGCCGGGGGTGGCCAGGGGGACGATGACCCGGCGGAACGCCTGCCAGGGCGTCGCCCCGTCCACCTGGGCGGCCTGTTCCATCTCCCAGGGGATCTCCCGGAAGAAGGCCGTGAGCGTCCAGATGGACAGCGGCAGCGTGAAGGACATGTAGGGGATGATCAGCCCCAGCCACGTGTCGTAGAGGCCGACCGTCCGCCAGATGTCGAACAGAGGACCCACCAGCGAGACGGTGGGGAACATGGCGATGGCCAGGGCGGCGGAGAGGATGACCCGCTTGCCGGGGAAGTCGAGGCGGGCTATGGCGTAGGCGGCCAGGGTGGCCAGTGCCACCGACAGCACCGTGGCGATGAGGGAGATCCCGATCGAGTTGCGGAGGGCGCTGGTGAACAGATCGGTGCTGAACACGGTGCGGTAGTTCTCCAGGCTCCACACGTTGGGCCAGAACCGGTTGCTGGCGATATCGTCGCTCTGCTTG
This sequence comes from Acidimicrobiia bacterium, assembly GCA_050743445.1. GTDB lineage: Bacteria > Actinomycetota > Acidimicrobiia > IMCC26256 > BP-133 > CAWBJP01. Next base: position 748 of record JBOGFO010000407.1, on the reverse strand, counting down.
AACGACAGGGAGACGATCCAGACCACGGGCAGGAGCGTGTAGGCGACGACGGCCACGCCCGCCACCGCCCAACCGAGATCCCGCCGGCGGCTGGTCATCGGGGGACACCCCCGCGCCCCCGCTTCTTCGGGGGACACCCCCGCGCCCCCGGGGAGGTCACCGCTCCCCCCGGGCCCGGCCCAGGTCGACCTTGAACCCCTTGATGAACACGGCGGCGATGAGGACGACCGTGGCGAAGAGCAGCACCGACACGGCCGATCCCAGGCCGAGGGCGGTGCGGGCGATGGTCTGGCGGTAGACCAGGAAGGAGACCGTCTCGGTGTCCTGGGCGCCGGCGGTCATGACGAAGATCGAGTCGAACACCCGGTACGCGTCGAGGGTGCGGAACAGGAGCGCCACCAGGATGGCGGCCTTCATGTTGGGCAGCGTGACCCGGACCAGCCGCTGCCAGCGGGTGGCGCCGTCGACCTCGCACGCCTCGTGGAGCACCTCGGGCACCTGGGCGAGGCCGGCCAGGAGCAGCAGGGACATGAATGGCGTGGTCTTCCAGATCTCGGCCAGGGCGATGACGAACAACGCCGAGGTGCGGTGGCCGAACCAGGCGAACTCGCCGAGGTTGAACCAGGTGTTGACGAAGCCCGAGTCGAGGGCGAAGGCGTAGCGCCAGGCGAAGGCGGCGATCACGGTGATGATCCCGTAGGGGATGAGGATCGAGGTCCGCACCAGCCGGCGCCCGATCGTGATGCGG
>JBOGFO010000406.1:0-9401 GCA_050743445.1 Acidimicrobiia bacterium | reverse complement strand
GTTCCGGCGGGCCAAGCTGATGCTGGCCGCCGTCGACCCCGACGTGGTGGCCGCCGCCCGCCGGCCCGGTGCCTGCCTGGTCGGCCGCCTCGGTCTGACCGACGGCTGCGGGGGCCCCCGGTGCGCCGCTGTGCGCCCGCCGGGCATCGACTGGTCGGCGGAGTAGCCCGGAGTAGATGGCTGGCTCAGAACAGCGAGAGGTACTTGCGGATCTCCCAGTCGCTGACCTGCTCGTGGTACTCGCTCCACTCCTGCTGCTTGACCCGGACGTAGTAGTCGACGTAGTCCTCACCCACGACCGGTCCGAGTGCTTCGCGCAGCACCTGGTCCTGGGCCAGGGTCCGGGTGGCGTCGAGGAGGTTGCCGGGCAGGATGCCGATGCCCCGGCGGCGGACCTCGTCCTCGGGCACCTCGTAGAGGTTGTCGTGGTTCGGCTCGCCCGGGTCGAGCTTGCGGGCGATGCCGTCGAGCCCGGAGGCGATGACCACGGTGGCGGCCAGGTAGGGGTTGCAGCTCCCGTCGACTGTCCGGTCCTCGAAGCGGTCGGGAGCCGGGGTGCGGATCATCTGGGTCCGGTTGTTCCCCCCGTAGGTGACGTAGACCGGCGACCACGTGGCGCCCGACGCCGGGGCCGCCACCTTGAGGCGCTTGTAGGAGTTGACGGTGGGGGCGGTCACGGCGATGTAGGCCCGGGCGTGCTCCAGCAGCCCGGCCACGAAGTGGTACGACAGCTCCGAGTGCCCGAGGCCCCGAGGATCGCCGGAATCCTCGAAGAGGTTGGTGCCGGCGGCGTCCCAAAGGCTCATGTGCATGTGGCAGCCGGTGCCGGTCAGATGCCCGAAGGGCTTGGGCATGAACGTGGCCAGCATCCCCTGCTGCTGGGCCAGGGTATGGACCATGTAGCGGAAGAACACCACCCGGTCGGCGGTGGTGAGGGCGTCGTCGAAGACGAAGTTGGATTCGAACTGGCTGTTGGCGTCCTCGTGGTCGTTGGCGTAGTTGTCCCAGCCCAGCTCGGTCTCGTAGCGGGACAGCGTGGTGATGAAGTCGTAGCGCCGGGTGAGGCCCTTCATGTCGTAACAGGGGCGGTCCAGGGTGTCGAGGGGGTCGGCGATCTCGAGCTTGTCGCCGTTCTGTCGGACGAGGAAGAACTCCGCCTCCATGCCCGTCTTGGCCTCGTAGCCCAGAGCCCGGGTGCGGGCCAGCTGGTTCCGCAGGATCGTCCGGGGGCAGTAGGGCCAGGGCTCGCCCTCCACGTAGATGTCGCACGCCAGGCGGGCCAGGTTCGGCTGCCAGGGCACCGGAGTGAAGCTGGCCGGGTCGGGCATGGCGGCCATGTCCGGGCTGTGGGGGCCCTGTCCGATCTCGCCGGCGGCGAACCCGGCGAAGCCGGCGCCGTCGGCGAAGAGGTCGTCGAGGTGCCGGGCGGGAACGAGCTTGCCCGACGGCTTGCCCCACATGTCGACGAACTGGGCGAAGAGGAACTCGATCCCCCGGGCTTCGATCTCGGCCCGGACGTCTTCCTTGGTCTGCGGCCGGTCACCCACGTCGTTCCCCCTCCGGAATTCCCCGGGGGACACCCCGAACCCCCGGGCGCTGACAATAGGGAGAGTTCAAAGCTAGCGTCGGGGCGTTCCCAGGATCCTTTGGGAGGGCGGGTGTGCGGTCTGGTCGGGATCTTCTACAAGGGCGGGGCCGACGCCGGCCACGGCCCGGTGGGCGACGTGCTCGTCCGCATGGCCCAGGACCTCTACCGCCGGGGACCCGACTCGACCGGCTTCGCCGTCTACGGGCGGGCCCGGCCCGACACGCTGGTGGTCCGGGTCGACCTGGAGCGGCCCGACACCGAAGCCGCCGCCGAGCTCGTGGCCATCGCCGCCGAGCAGGTGGTGGCGGTCAAGGGCCGGCAGCTGATCAGCCGCAGCCTCCGGCTCGAGGTCGCCTCCGACGCCGAGGGCAAGCTGGCCGACTGGATCGAGGAGCGCGTCCCCGGGGCCCGGGTCTTCTCGGTGGGGACCGCCATGGAGATCGTCAAGGACGTCGGTCCCGCCCGCCAGGTCGACGCCACCTTCGGGGTCTCGGCGATGGCCGGGACCCATGGGATCGCCCACACCCGCATGGCCACCGAGTCCCGCGTCGACATCGCCCACTCCCACCCCTTCTGGGCCCGGCCCTTCCCCGACATCGCCGTGGTCCACAACGGGACCATCACCAACTACCACCAGCTCCGGCGCCGGCTGGACATGAAGGGCCACCGGTTCTCCACCCACAACGACTCCGAGGTCATCGCCGTCTACATCGCCGACCGGCTCCAACGGGGCTTCTCGCTGGAGGAGGCGCTCCGGGCCTCGGTCGGGGACCTCGACGGCACCTTCGCCTACCTGATCTCCACCGACCGGGGCATCGGGCTGGCCCGCGACCAGTTCGCCACCAAGCCCCTGCTCTACGCCGAGAACGACGAGGTTGTGGTGCTCTCCTCGGAAGAGGTGGCGATGCGCAGCGTCTTCCCCGACCCGGGACTCGTGCCCGACGAGCTCGGGGCCAGAGAGGTTCGCTGGTGGCTCAGGTAGCGGCGAACGCTGTGGTGGTCGACTGCGCCGAGCTGACGACCCGGGAGATCACCCAGGCGATCCGGCTCCTCGTCGACGAGGGCAGCGGCGACATCTGGGTCACCCACCCGGCGGCCCGGCACAACCTGGCCGTGGCCCTGGTCGGGCACAGCAGGATCGCCTTCGACGGCCCGGTGGGCTGGTACGCGGCCGGGATGAACGACGGCCCCCACGTCGTCGTCAACGGCAACTGCGGATGGGGCGTGGCCGAGTGCATGATGAGCGGGCAGGTCGAGGTCCACGGCCACGCCGGCTCCGGCACCGCCGCCTCCATCCGGGGGGGCCTGGTCTACGTCGCCGGCAACGCCGGCGCCCGGGCCGGCATCGCCATGAAGGGCGGAACTCTCATCGTGGGCGGGGACGTCGGCTACATGTCCGGGGTCATGATGCAGCGGGGCACGATGATCATCTGCGGCGCCGCCGCCGACGGCCTCGGCGACTCCATGTACGAGGGGATCATCTACATCGCCGGCGCCGTGGAGAGCTACGGGGCCGACGCCGTCGAGGCCCCGCTGGGCGACGAGGACCGGGCCACGCTCGCCGAGGCCCTCGCCCCCTTCGGTATCGGGAGGTCTCCCGACGACTTCAAGAAGATCGAGGCCGGCCGGCGGTTGTGGAACTTCTCCACCAAGGAACCCGAGCTGTGGAGGGGAGCGCTGTGACCGGGGCCCGGGGTGTCCCCGACGAAACCGGGGCCCGGGGTGTCCCCGACGAACCCGCCCCGAGGGACCGCCCGCCGCTGTGGAACCGGGACGTCGTCGAGGACATCTGGACCAAGGCGACGCTCGGGCGCTACCGGATTCAGGGTGGTGCCACCCGCCTGCGGGTCCCCTGCTTCGACGACCTGACCTTTGTGCCCTGCACGCTGTCGCGCCTGCCACTCGAGGGCTACCGGGAGCGCTGCGAGACCCGGACGATCCTCGGTGCCCGCAACGCCGCCAAGCCCATCGTGCTCGAGCGGCCCATCACCATCGCCGGCATGTCCTACGGCGCCCTGTCCAAGACGGCCAAGACGGCGTTGGGCATGGCCGCCACCCGCCTCGGGATCTCCACCACCACGGGCGACGGCGGCATGCTGGCCGAGGAGCGCGAGGCTTCGCACCTGCTCGTCTACCAGGTGCTGCCCAGCCGCTACGGGTTCGATCCCGCCCACCTCAAGATGGCCGACGCCATCGAGGTCGTCGTCGGCCAGGGCGCCAAGCCGGGAACCGGCGGACTCCTGCTCGGGGCCAAGGTGTCGCCCACCATCGCCGCCCAGCGCACGCTCCCCGAGGGGGTCGACCAGCGCAGCCCCGTCCGCCACCCCGACTTCATCGGCCCCGACGACCTCCAGATCAAGATCGAGGAGCTGCGGGAGGCGACCAACTGGGAGAAGCCCGTCTACGTGAAGATGGGAGCCAGCCGGGTGGCCGACGACATCAAGCTGGCGGTCAAGGCCGGAGCCGACGTCATCGTCCTCGACGGGCTCGAGGGCGCCACCGGAGCGTCACCCGAGATCCTCCTCGACCACACCGCCATCCCGACGATGAGCGCCCTGGTCGAAGCGGTGCGGGCCCTGGAGGAGCTCCGGGTGCTGGGCGAGGTCCAGCTCGTCGTCTCCGGCGGGATCAAGCACGGGGCCGACGCGGCGAAGGCCCTCGCCCTCGGCGCCGACGCCGTCTCCATCGGCACCGCCGCCCTCACCGCCATGGGCGCCGACGCCCCCCGCTACGCCGACGAGTACCACCGGCTCGGCTACGAACCGGGGGACAGCTCCATCTGGCACACGGGGCTGGACCCGACCGGGATCGCCACCCAGGAGCCGGAGCTCGAGGCCCGCCTCGACCTGGAGGAAGCGGCCGAGCGGGTCTTCAACTTCGTCTCCGCCATGACCCTCGAGCTCCAGATGCTGGCCCGGGCGTGCGGAAAGGCCGACGTCCACGACCTCGAACCCGAGGACATGCGGGCGCTGACCCTGGAGGCATCTGTGATCACCGGGATCCCCCTGGCCGGCACCGACTTCGTGCTCAGCCCCGACGCCATCGCCCGGCGGGTGGCGGAGCTTCTGGACAAGGGCGGCTCCGACGGCGCCTGAGCGCTACTCGGCCCTCGGGCTCGTCCGCCACGGCTTGAGTGGTGAGGACTGGCCCCGGGCGTGGCGCACGCACGACCTGGCCCCGGCCTACGACGTGGTCATCATCGGCGCCGGGGTGCACGGCCTGGCCACCGCCTACCACCTGGCCGCCCGCCACGGCATCACCCGGGTGGCGGTGCTGGACAAGGGCTACGTGGGCGGCGGTGCCTCGGGGCGTAACACCGCCATCCTCCGGTCCAACTACCTGACGCCGGAGGGGGTGGCCTTCTACGACCGGTCGGTCAAGCTCTACGAGCGCCTGGCCGGCGAGCTCAACTTCAACGTCATGTTCTCCCAGCGGGGGCACCTCACGCTGGCCCACAACGACACGTCGCTGCGGACCATGCGCTGGCGGGCCGAGGTCAACAAGCTCTCAGGGGTCGACTCCGAGGTCATCGGTCCCGACGCGATCAAGCGGCTGGTCCCGTTCATGGACACCTCGGCCCGCACCCGCTACCCGATCCTCGGTGCCCTCTACCACCCGCCCGGGGGGATCATCCGCCACGACGCCGTCAACTGGGGGTACGCCCGCCGGGCCGATGCCCTCGGCGTCCACATCCACCAGAACACCGAGGTCACCGGGATCGACGTGGTTGGGGATCAGGTGCGGGGCGTGTCCACCAGCCGGGGTCCGATCTCGGCGCCGGTGGTGATCAACTGCACGGCCGGATGGGCGTCCCTCATCGCCGCCCTGGCGGGCGTCGACCTGCCGATCGTCACCCACCCGCTCCAGGCCGCGGTGACCGAGCCGGTGAAGGTCTTCCTCGACACCGTCGTCGTCTCCGGCACGCTCCACGTCTACGTGAGCCAGACCGACCGGGGCGAGCTCGTCTTCGGGGCCAGCGTCGACCCGTTCGCCTCCTACTCCATGCGGGCCTCGCTCGAGTTCCTCGAGGAAGTGGCCGGCCACGTCCTCCAGCTCATGCCCGGACTGGCCAACCTCAGGGTCCTGCGGCAATGGGCCGGGCTGTGTGACATGACGCCCGACTACTCGCCCATCATCGGGACCACGGCGGTGGAGGGCTTCCTCATCGACGTGGGCTGGGGCACCTACGGGTTCAAGGCCGGCCCGGCGGCGGGGGAGGCGGTGGCCGAGCTGGTGGCCACCGGCCGGGTCCCCGACCTCATCGCCGGGTTCAGCCTCGACCGCTTCGCCGCCGGCCGCCTGGTCGGGGAGAAGGGCGCGGCGGCGGTGGGGCACTGACGCCGTGATGCTCCGGTGATGCTGCTGCCATGATCCTCCTGGCCTGTCCCCACTGCGGCGCCCGGAACGCGGCGGAGTTCCGCTACCTGGGCGAGGTGGTGAGCCGCCCCGACCCGGACACCGCCACCCCCGAGGAGTGGCGGGCGTACCTGTATCGGCGGCGGAACCCAGCGGGCTGGGTGCGCGAGACGTGGCTGCACCGGGCCGGCTGCCGCAAGTTCCTCACCGTGGAACGCCACACCGTCACCAACGAGGTCCGCTCCGTCCGGCCCGCCGGCACCGCCGGGAAAGACCGGCCGTGACCCTTCCCCTGCGCCGCCCCCGGTCGAGGACCACAGTGGCCGCGGGCTCCCGGCGGATCGGTCCCCGCCCGGGCGAGGTCATCGACCGCCACGCCCCCCTGACCTTCACCTGGAACAGCCGGCCCTACCCGGCGCTGGCCGGGGACACGATCGTCTCCGCCCTGACCGCCGCCGGTGAGTCGGTCTTCTCGCGCAGCCTCAAGTACCACCGGCCCCGGGGGGTCCTCGCCGCCGGCTACCACGACCCGGGCTGCCTGGTACAGGTGGGCGACGAACCCAACGTACGCGGTGCCCACCGCCGGGTCGAGGCCGGCATGGCGGTGGCGGCCCAGAACGCCTGGCCGTCACTGCGCCTCGACGTCAAGGCGCTGAACCAGACGATCGGCCGGTTCCTCGGACCCGGCTTCTACTACAAGACCTTCATCCGCCCCCAGCGCCTGTGGCCCGCCTACGAGGAGGTCCTCAAGCGCTTCGCCCCCGGCGGCCGGCTCTCACCCGATCCGCCGGCCGAGCGCTACGACCAGCGCTACGCCCACGTCGACGTCCTGGTGGCCGGAGGGGGCCCGGCGGGCATGGCGGCAGCGGTGGCCGCCGCCGGCGCCGGGGCGCGGGTCATGCTGGTCGAGGAGGAGCACGCCCTGGGGGGCCATCTGCGCTGGGGCGGGAAAGAGGACCTGGAGCGCCTGGCCGAGCTGCGGGCGTCCGTGGCCGGCAGCGGGGTCGAGGTCCTCGTCGACTCGGTTGTCGCCGGACGCTACGACGGCAACTGGGCCGCCGTGGTCCAGCGCAGCCACCCCGGCGTCCATGAGCGGCTGGTGAAGACCCGGACCCGGGCCCTGGTAGTTGCCGCTGGGCTCATCGAACGGCCGTATGTCTTCTCCGGCAACGATCTCCCGGGGGTGATGCTCTCCACCGGCGCCCGCCGGCTGCTCAACCTGTGGGCGGTGCGGCCCGGCGAGCGGGCCGTGGTGTTGAGCGCCAACCCCGAGGGGGACGCCGCCGCCGCCGACCTCGGTGCCGCCGGCGTGGAGCTGGCCCGGGTCCTCGACGCCCGCCGGGGGGAGGGCATCGTCGCCGCCCGGGGCCGCACCCGGGTGGAGAGCGTGGAACTGGCCGACGGCACCACGGTGGACTGTGACCTGCTGGTCACCGCCACCGGCTGGACGGCCCCCACTTCGCTGCTCAACATGGCCGGGGACCGTCCCGTCTACGACGCCGGTGCCGCCCGTTTCCGCGCCGGCGAAGGGCTGCCGCCCGACGTGCTCCCCGCCGGTGGCATCTCGGGCGACGGCACCCTCGACGAGCTCGTGGCCCACGGCGAGGCCGTGGGGCGGGCCGCCGCCGCCCGGGCCGGGTTCGGTGCCGCCGAGGCGCCCGCCCCGCTTCCGGTGCGACCCCATCCGGCCCTCTTCCGGGGTCGCACCCACGGGTTCGTCGACACCTCTGAGGACGTCACCTCCAAGGACATCGCCGCCGCCGCGGGCGAGGGCTACGACTCGGTCGAGCTGCTCAAGCGCTTCACCACCGTCACCATGGGCGCGGCCCAGGGCAAGCTCGAGACCATCAACGCCGTGGCCGGGCTGGCCGAGGCCACCGGCCGGTCGGTGAGGGAGACGGGCACCACCATCTGGCGCCCGCCGTACGTCCCGGTGACGCTGGGCGCGCTGGCCGGGCGGCGCTCCGAGCCGGTGCGGTACTCACCCATGCAGCCCTGGCACGAGGCCCACGGCGCCCGCCCCCTGGTGGCCGGCACCTGGATCCGGCCCGACCACTACGGCGACCCCGCCGCCGAGGTGGCCAACGTGCGGCACAACGTCGGGATCATCGATGTCACCCCGCTGGGCAAGCTCGACCTGCGGGGTCCCGACGTCGCCCGCCTCCTCAACCTCGTCTACGTCAACCGCTGGTCCGAGCTTGCCGTCGGAGCCGTCCGCTACGGCGTCATGTGCGCCGAGGACGGGGTCGTGCTCGACGACGGCATCACCGGCCGGCTCGGGCCGGACCACTACATCATGTCAACGACGTCGTCGGGGGCGGAGGCGATCCACGAGCGGCTCGAGCATCTCCTCCAGGCCGACCATCCCGAGTGGCGGATCCACGTCACCGCCATGACCTCGGCCTACGCCAGCATCAACGTGGCCGGGCCGAACTCCCGGGCGCTGCTCGTCCGGTTGGCGGACAATGTCGACTGGAGTCCCGAGGCCTTCCCATACCTGCACGTCCGGCCCGCGACCCTGGCCGGCGTACCCGGATGCTTCACCTGGCGGCTCGGGTTCACCGGCGAGCTGAGCTACGAGGTTCACGTGCCGTCGGCCTACGGCCTCCACGTGTGGGAATCCCTGCTCGAGGCGGGCGCTGACCTGGGGGTGGGCGCCTTCGGCGTAGAGGCCCAGCGGATCCTGCGCCTGGAGAAGGGCCACTTCATCGTGGGTCAGGACACCGACGGCCTCACCCAGGCCTTCGCCGCCGGCCTCGAATGGCTGGTCAAGCTGGACAAGGACGACTTCCTCGGCAAGCCCGAGCTGGCCTGGGAGCGGGAGCGGGGCGACGCCAGCGTGCTCGTGGGCCTCCAGCCGGTGGACGGTTCCGTCGTGCCGGCCGAAGGGTCCCAGATCGTCGAGCCCGGGGTTCGGGGTGTCCCCGGGAGCACCGGGGTTCGGGGTGTCCCCGGGAGCAACGGGGTTCGGGGTGTCCCCGGGAGCACCGCCCGCACCGTAGGCCGCATCACGTCGAGCCGGATGTCGCCCACGCTGGGCCGATCGGTCTGCCTGGCCCAGGTGGCGACCCGGCTGGCCACCGCCGGCACGGTCGTCACGGTCCGTCTGCCCGACGGAGCCGACTGCCCGGCCACGGTCATGGCGCAGCACGCCCACTACGATCCCGAGGGCACGAGGCTCCGTGGCTGACCGGACGCCCGTGGCCCGCAGCCCCATCGGCGGGCGGGGCGGCACCGGGGCGCCGTCGGCGGCGCTCGTCCTGGCCGACGAAACCCTGCTCACCAAGGTGCTCGTCCGGGCGGCGGCGGGCGGGAGCCTGGCCCGCAGCCTCGGGGTGGACGCCGGCCGGGCGGTGCGGGACGGGCACGGCACCCTTGTGGCGCGGTTCGGGCCCGACGAGTGGCTGCTGCTCGCCGCTCCCGGCATGGCCCCCGCGCTGGTCGAGCGGGTGGAGGG